>JANOAM010000742.1:0-11891 GCA_031411215.1 Betaproteobacteria bacterium | reverse complement strand
CCCGTGGTTCACGGGCGTCGGTGAGGTGGTGGCGCAAGTGCCCTTTGTCGGCAAGGCGCTGTCGCTGGCCTTCTTCGGCCACAACGTGATGGTCTACGGCGCGCTGGTCGCCGTGGCGGTCGTGTGGTGGTTGCTCTACCGCACGCGCTTCGGCCTGCGGCTGCGCGCGGCGGGTGAGAACCCGACCATGGTCGACGCGGCCGGTGTCAGCGTGAAAGGCCTGCGCTATCAGGCGCTGGCGCTCAACGGCGTGCTGTCGTCGCTGGCCGGCGCTTACCTCGTGCTGGCGCAGAACCCCAGCTTCATCCCCAACATGACCGCCGGCCGCGGCTACATGGCGCTGGCTGCGCTGATCTTCGGCAAGTGGCATCCGGTTGGCGCCTTGTGGGCCTGCCTGTTGTTTGGTTTCCTGGATGCCGTCAGCATCCGGCTGCAGGGTGCACAGTTGCCGCTGATCGGCGAGGTGCCGGTGCAGGCCATCCAGGCCCTGCCCTATGTGCTGACCGTCGTGCTGCTGGCCGGCTTCATCGGCAACGCCATCGCGCCAAAAGCTTTGGGACGCCCCTACGTGAAAGAGCGCTGAGATGGACCTTGACGAACTGACCCGCGACACCCTGATGGCGGTGGCGCAGACCGTGCGCACCCAGGCCCACGCGCCCTACTCGCGCTTCGCGGTGGGCGCGGCGGTGCTGGACGAACAGGGCCGCATGCACGCCGGCTGCAACGTGGAAAACGCCGCCTACCCGCAGGGCTGGTGCGCAGAAGCATCCGCCATCGCGGCCATGGTGGCGGCGGGCGGGCAGCGCATCATGGCGATCGCCGTCAGTGCCCAGGCTGCGCAGCCCGTGCCGCCCTGCGGTGGCTGCCGGCAGAAGATCCGCGAATTCGCGGACGACGACTGCGCTATCTTCGTGACCGGTGCGCAAGGTGGCCTGCGTGCGACGTTCACGTTGGGCCAGCTGTTGCCCTTCGCCTTCGGCCCCGAATACCTGAAGCCATGACACCCGAACTCATCGAACAAAGCGCGACGTTGCTGAGCACCCGGCTGGGCGCACGCCGGCCGAAGATCGCCGTGCTGCTGGGCACCGGATGGGGGCCGTTTGCGGCCCAGGTGCAGGACGCCGTCGAAGTGCCCTATGCCGAGCTGCCGGCCTTCCCGGTGCTGGCCATCGGCGGCCATGCCGGCCTGCTGAAGGCGGGGCGCATAGGCATGACCGAAGTCATCGTGCTGGCCGGTCGCAAGCACAGCTACGAAACCGGCAACCCGGACGGCATGAAAGGCGTGATCCGCACGCTGGCAGCCATCGGCGTGCAGGTGCTGGTGCAGACCAACGCGGCAGGCAGCATGGACGCCACCATGCGGCCCGGCGAGCTGATGCTGATCACCGACCACCTGAACGTGGTGCAGCGCTCGCCGCTGGTGGGCGAACCGGGTGACGGCCGCTTCATCGACATGGGCGCAGCCTACGACCCCAAGCTCGGCGCGCAGGCGCGCGTTGCTGCGGAAAAGTCCGGTCACGCACTGCGCGAAGGTGTCTACGCCTGGGTGCTGGGCCCGCAGTTCGAAACACCGGCCGAGATCCGCATGCTGCGTGGTTTTGGCGCGCAGGCGGTGGGCATGAGCACGGTGCCGGAGACCATCCTGGCGCGCCACGCCGGCTTGCGGGTGCTGGGCCTCAGTCTGATGACCAACATGGCCGCTGGCATGGAAGCCGAGGTACTGAGCCACGCCCACACCATGGCCACCGCGCAGGGTGCCAGCGTTCGCGCCGTGGCCACACTGGCTGCCGTGGTGCAGGCCTTGCAGCTCTGAACATGAACATCGATCACGGACGGAAGAACACCATGAGCAAGACCCTGGGCTTGAGCCTGAGCCTCTTCACCGCCGCCGCGCTGCTGGCCGGCTGCGCCACCACGCCTGCGCCGGTCTCCACCGAACCGGTCAAGGTCCGTGTGTTGGCCATCAACGACTTCCACGGCAACCTGAAGCCGTCAGCCGGTGGCATCCGCGTCGCCGACAGTGCCAACCCGGGCAAGACCAAGTCCCTGCCCGCGGGTGGGTCGGAATACCTGGCCACGGCCGTCGCCGAATTGCGCAAGGCCAACCCCAACCACGTGTTCGTGGCCGCGGGTGACCTGATCGGTGCCACGCCACTGCTCAGCGCGCTGTTCCGCGACGAGCCCACGGTGGAGTCCATGAACCTGATGGGCCTGGAGATCTCGTCGGTCGGCAACCACGAATTCGACAAGGGCTCTGAGGAACTGCTGCGCATCCAGCGCGGCGGCTGCCACCCGGCCGACGGCTGCAAGGGCCCCGCGCCTTTCAAGGGCGCCAGCTACCAGTACCTGGCCGCCAGCACGGTGGTGGACAAGACCGGTGACACGCTGCTGCCGGCCTACAAGGTCAAGAGCTTCCAGGGCATCCCGGTGGCGTTCATCGGCCTCACGCTGCGGGCCACGCCCACCATCGTGGTGCCCGCGGGTGTGGCGGGCCTCACCTTCAAGGACGAAGCCGAGACCGTCAACGCGCTGGTGCCCAAACTGAAGGCGCAGGGCATCGAAGCCATCGTGGTGCTGATCCACGAAGGCGGTGTGCCGGTGGGTGACTACAACGAATGCCCGGGCATCAGCGGCCCCATCGTGGACATCGTGAGGAAGCTGGACAAGGCCGTGGACCTGGTCGTCAGCGGCCACACGCACCGCGCCTACAACTGCCGCATCGACGGCCGCCTGGTCACCAGCGGCGACAAGTACGGCACCATCGTGACGGCCATCGACTTGGTGCTGGACCCGAAGACCCGCGACGTGGTCAGCGCCAGCGCCGAGAACGTGCTGGTGATGCCCACGTTTGCCAAGGACCCGCGCCAGACCGCGCTGATCGAACAGTACGAAGCCCTGGCCAGGCCGCTGGCGCAGCGTGTGGTGGGCCGCCTGGGCGCGCCGCTGCTCAACAGCGGTGGCAGCCCGGCCGGTGAAACACCCCTGGGCCAGGTGATTGCCGATGCGCAACTGGCGGCCACCAAGGACGCCGGCGCGCAGGTCGCTTTCATGAACCCGGGCGGCATACGCGCCCCTCTACCCATGCCGGCCGATGGCCTGGTGCGCTACGAGAACCTGTTCTCCGTGCAACCCTTCTACAACAACCTGGTGACCATGACGCTCAGCGGCGCGCAAGTGCTGACGCTGCTGGAACAGCAGTGGCGTGGCCAGGGTGATGGCGGTCGCATCATGCAGGTCAGCACGGGCTTCACCTACAGCTGGGACCCCAAGCGTGCAGTGGGTGAGCGTGTCGTGCCCGGCAGCGTGAAGCTGAATGGCCAGCCGCTGGACGCGGCGGCCCGCTACCGCGTCACCGTCAACGCCTTCATGGCCAGCGGTGGCGACAACTTTGTCATCCTGAAAGAGGGCCAGGACGTTCGCACAGGGGTGATGGATGTTGATGCGCTGGAAGCCTTCGTGAAGGCCAACCCCACGCTCGCACCCGGCCCGCTGGATCGCATTTCACGTGTGAACTGATGGGCCGGGCCCAGTTGCCCAACCGCAAGGAGCACCGCATGAACCGCACCGCCTTCACCTTTGCCGCCGCCCTTCTGGTGGCCGCCACTGGGGCCCAAGCCCAGCCCAAACCCGAGGGCTTCCTGTGCTGCAACATGCGCACGGACGGCCGCTGGATCAGCGACAGCAACTACCAGGAAAGCGGCAAGTCCGTGGTGCCGCTGGGCACACCGGCCAAGGTGCTGGACTACGGGCGCTTTCGCGTCAGCCTGCAACTGGGTGACACGAAGCAGACCCTGGGCAACGACTACAGCCGCGAAGTGACCATGCCGGACTTCGCGCGCCGCTATGTGGTGCCCGAAGACCCGGCGCTGAAGCTGCGCAACTTCCCGCGCAAGGTGCAGGAGGCCATCGCGTCCAGCCGCGTCACACGCGGCATGACACGCGAACAGGTGCTGATGGCGGTGGGCTACCCCATCGCCAGCGAGACCGCGCACCTGGACAGCAAGGTCTGGAAGTTCTGGCTGTGGAGCTTCTCGCCCTACGACATCTACTTCGATGACCGCGGCAACGTGACCGACATCCAGACCGACCCCGACACGCGGCTGAAGGTGGTGATGGAGTGAGTCCATGAGCCTGGGCCCGGCGCCCAGCCGCCGTGGCGCCCTGCAGGCCCTGGCCGCGCTGGCCAGCCCCCTGCCCGCTCTTGCGCAAGACCTGGTCTGGCCTGGCGCGCACTGGGCGCACGCCGACCCCGCCACCAGCGGCTGGAACCGCCAGCGCCTGGCCGAAGCCGACGAACACGCACGCAGTGCCGGCAGCGACGCCGTGCTGGTGCTGCACCGTGGCCGTGTCGTGCACGAATACGGCAATACCCGCAGGCCCTTCAACCTGTACAGCGGCCGCAAGAGCGTGCTGGCGGTGTTGATGGGCCTGGCGCATGACGCCGGCCAGTTGAAGCTGGGCGCCACGCTGGCCGACCTGGGCCTGGACGACAAGGACACACTCAGCGCCAGCGAAAAGACCGCCACCGTGCAGCAGCTGCTGCAGGCGCGGTCCGGCGTCTACCACCCCGCCGCCTACGAGATGCTCAACATGAAGCTGGAGCGGCCTGCACGTGGCAGCCACGCACCCGGCACGCACTGGACCTACAACAACTGGGACTTCAACGTCCTGGGCGCGATCTACCAGCTGGCCACGGGACTGGACGTGTTTGCCGGGTTGGAACAGAAGCTCGCCGGCCCGCTGCAGATGGAGCACTTCCGCCGCGCCGATCACACGAAGTGGGAGCTGGAAAACGCCTCGCGCTACCCGGCTTACGTGATGCAGCTGTCGGCGCGCGACTTTGCGCGCATAGGCCTGCTGATGGCGCGTGGTGGCCTCTGGCAGAGCCAGCGCCTGCTGTCCGAATCCTGGGTGGCCGAGAGCACACGCCCCTACAGCGAGGTACCGCCAGGCTTCAACGGCTACAGCTACCTGTGGTGGGTGCCGCTGCGCAGCTTTGCCTTCTGGAAGCGCCAGCCCGGCGAGGTGTTTTTCGCCAACGGCAACCACGGCCAGATGCTGTGGGTGGACCGCGCCCGCGACATCGTGGTGGTGCATGGCACGGACCACACCCGCTGGCTGCGTGCCAGCCCCGACTTGAGTCAGATTGCGCCTGTGCTGGAACGCATCTTCGCCGCCCAGTCGCCCATCTGAAACGCATGCAGCCCGCAGAAATCATCCGCGCCAAGCGCGACGGCCACACGCTGACCGAACCGCAGATCCAGGCCTTTGTGCGTGGCCTGGTGGACGGCTCCTGGAACGACGGCCAGGCCGCCGCCATGGCCATGGCGGTGTTGTTGCGCGGCATGGGCACGGCCGAGACCGTGGCCTTCACGCGCGCCATGACGCTGAGCGGTGAGGTGCTGCGCTGGGACGATGCCAACCTGCCCGGCCCGGCTTTGGACAAACACTCCACCGGCGGTGTGGGCGACAAGCTGAGCCTGATGCTGGCGCCCATCGTCGCGGCTTGCGGTGGCGTGGTGCCGATGATCAGCGGCCGCGGCCTCGGCCACACGGGGGGCACGCTGGACAAGCTGGAGGCGCTGCCCGGCTACCGGGTGGACGTCGACCGCACCACGCTGCTGGCCACGCTGCGGGACGCGGGCTGCGCCATCGTCGGCGCCAGCGCGCAACTGGCGCCGGCCGACCGGCGGCTCTATGCCATCCGCGACGTGACGGCCACCGTGGAAAGTGTCCCGCTGATCACTGCCAGCATCCTGAGCAAGAAGCTGGCGGCCGGGCTGCACGGCTTGGTGCTGGACGTGAAGGTCGGCAGTGGCGCCTTCACACCCACGCTGGTGCAGGCGCAGGAGCTGGCGCAGAGCCTGGTCAGCACGGCTTGCGGCGCCGGGTTGCCGGCGCGGGCGCTGATCAGCGACATGAACGCCGTGCTGGGCCGCACCGCGGGCAATGCGCTGGAAGTGGCCGAAGCGATCGCCTTCCTGCGCGGCGACGCCATCGACCCGCGCCAGCGCGAACTGACGCTGGCGCTGAGCGCCGAACTGCTGCACCTGGGCGGCCTGGCCGCCACGCAAGCCGACGCGCTGGCGATGGCCGAGAAGGCGCTGGTGTCAGGCGCCGCGGCCGAGCGCTTTGCCCGCATGGTGGCGGCGCTGGGTGGCCCGCGCGATGTGCTGAACCAGCCAGGCCTGCAGACGGCGCCCGTGGTGGCGCCGGTATCCGCTCCGCTTGCAGGTTATGTAGCAGCACCCGACGTGCGCGCCCTGGGCCTGGTGGTGGTGCAGCTGGGCGGCGGCCGTGTGCGTGCGGGTGATGCCGTGGACGCACGTGTGGGCCTGTCGCAGGTGCTGCCACCTGGAACGCGCGTGGCGCCGGGCGAGCCACTGGCGCTGGTGCACGCGGCCGACACGGACAGCGCCGCACGGGCTGTGCAGGCCGTGCTGCAGGCCAGCCGAATCTCCGACGACGCAGGGGCCGCGGGCCCGGTGCTGGCGGGCCGTGTGAGCTGACATGTGAAATGGGCCAGCCCCGCGTCAAGATCTGCTGCATCGCCAACGTCCATGAAGCCCGCCTGGCGCAGCAGCATGGCGCGGCGGCGCTGGGCCTGGTGTCGCAGATGCCCAGCGGGCCCGGTGTGGTGGCGGACGCGGTCATCGCCGAAGTCGCGGCCGCCACGCGTGGCGAGGCCATCCGCACTTTCCTGCTGACGGCGCGCACCACGGCCGAAGGCATCGCGGCGCAGCACGCCGCGGCCAGCACCACCACGCTGCAGCTGGTGGACCAGGTGCCGCCCGCCGAGCTGCGCCGCCTGCGCCAGCGCTGCCCGGGCGTGGAGTTGGTGCAGGTCATCCACGTCACCGGTGACGGGTCCGTGGCCGAGGCGCTTGCTGTGGCGCCGCTGGTGGACGCCGTGCTGCTGGACTCCGGCAACCCGAACTTGGCGGTCAAGGAACTGGGTGGCACCGGCCGCACGCACGACTGGGCGACCAGCCGCCGCATCCGCGACGCCGTGCACCCGCTGCCGCTGTGGTTGGCCGGCGGCCTGCGCGCGCACAACGTGGCCGAAGCCATCGCGCAGGTGCAGCCCTACGGCCTGGACCTGTGCACGGGCGTGCGCACCGGAGGCCAGCTGGACGGCGCCAGGCTGGCCGACTTCATGGCCGCTGTGCGCGCGGCGGCTACCAACTGAGCGTGCTGAGGTTGCCGCCGTTCAGGTAGTAGACGTTGTTGCCGATCTGCAGGCTGCGTTCCTGCGCCAACGCCGCGTAAGTCGCGCCGTCAGTCCCGCCCAGGCCCAGGCTGCGGATGGTGCCGGCGGCGCTGTCCACTTCCAGCTTCAGCAGGCCGTGCTGGTAGTCCGCGTAGGCAGACCCGGTCAGGATGGACGGCAGGGCCACGCGTGCCACGTTCCCCATCTGCAGCAGGTTCAGACCATGGCGTGACATGTCCAGTGCCGTGGTGCTGCCCACCGCGCCGAGGCTGAGGCTGGCGCGCTGTACGGGTCGCGTGGGGTCGCTCACGTCGAACAGCGCGAACTTCAGGCCCGTGGCGCGGCCCGTGCTGTCGGCGTCGCGGCCCACACCCAGCAGCTGGCCACCGGGCATGGGGAACAGGAATTCCGAGAAGCCCGCCACTTCCAGTTCACCCACGGTCTTGGGGTCGGCCGGGTTGGCCAGGTCCAGCACGTAGAGCGGGTCGGTGCGGCGGAAGGTCACCACGTAGGCGCGGTCGCCCAGGAAGCGCACGGCATAGACCTGTTCACCTGGTTTGCCTAGTGTCCCAGGCCGTGTGCTGTTGGGCAGCGTGGCCACGGGCTGCAGGCTCTGGTCGCTGCTGCGTTCGCGCAAGATGGTCAGTGTGGCCGGTGAGGCGGCCACGCTGTTGGCATCGGTCAGCATGAACCAGCCCAAGCTGCCGGTGAAGCTCAGCACACGCAGGTCACCGTTGTGCTCGCTGAAGCGGTACGGCGTCTTCTCGCGGTCCCAGCCCAGGTGGCCGGCCACGCTGCCGCTGCCGCGGTAGGTGACGCTGCCGCTCCCCAGCGCGAACTTGTGGATGTCGGTGCGGATCTCTGCCGGGTAGCTGAAGCCGACCAGGCCGGTGGGTACCGTCCAGCGCGTGGTGGCCAGGTACAGGTTGCTGGCCGACATGTAGAGCGCCTCGGTCCCGCCGACAAAACAGCGGCTGCTGCGCGCCAGCGTGGTCGACGCCAGGTCGAACACGGTCACGGTGGTCAGCTGCACGGCGGTGGACGCGTTGGCGTCGCGCACGTAGCAGTCGGTCTCCGCCATCAGCGGTTCGCTGGCGCCGCCATTGCGGCGCAGGCGCGGCAGCAGGTCGGCCGGCCGCAGCGCCGCAATGGCCGCATCGCGGTCGGCGGCGCTGGTGTTGGCCGGCAGCACCAGCGGTGCCAGCGTGGGGCGCCAGGTGGTGACGACGTAGAGCTGGTTGCCGATGCGGCGGCTGTCCACCAGCGTGCCGTCGATCTGCACCCGCTCGCCCAGTGCTGCCGCAGCCGGGTTGCTGACATCGACACGCTGCACGTGCACGCTGCTGCTCATCCACACCGGCATCAGGCTGGCACACACCTCCAGGCAACTGGTGGGCGGTGCGCCCATGGTCCAGGCACGGCCGATGACGGCCAGCGTGCGGTGGTCGTCGCTCATGTGCATGCCGTCGGTGTCCAGGCTGCTGGCGCCGTCCAGCGGCAACTGCACGGCGGCCAGGCGCGTGGCGCGGCCGTCACTGCCGCGTTCGTAGGGCGTCACCGTGGCGCCGGTGCCGTACGCGGCCTGCAGGGTGTACAGGTGCATGCCGTCGGACTGCAGCAGGTCGGCTTCGTCCACGCCGGCTTCTTGCAGCAGGGTGGACGAGCGTGCGGCCGGCGCGTTGGCCGCGGCGGGTGCGGCCGCGGGCATCAGCGTGGTGGGGATCAGGTCGCCACCGGCGGCGGCCGTGCCCAGCTGGCCCTGCGCGTTGAGCCTGCGCAGGCGCTCTTGCACAAAGGCCGTCAACTCGCCCGGCTGGGACACGGCCTGGGCATCCGCACGGCCGTCGCCGGAGTCGGTGCTGCCGCCGCCACAGCCGGCCAACGTGAACACCAGCGCCACCAGGGCTGCCGGCATCAGGGCGGCCGGCACCAGGCCGTGCGCCAACGGGCCGTGCGGCGCCGGGGCGCGCTGGGTATGGAGTGAGCTGCAAGCCCGCATGTGGGATCTCCTGTTGGCGGCTGGACAAGTGCCCCCATGAGTGGGACAATATCCCACAATACCGGTTCACGTCAAGCTCCCATCCCGCCCTCGCCGCATGTCAAGCTCTTGGCCATGACTTCGCAACCCACCCTCGCACTGGACCGCGTGCTGCGCGTGCTGCAGCCGCTGGTGCGCCTGCTGCTGCGCAATGGCGTCACCTACACGGTCTTTGCGGCGGCGCTCAAGCGGGTGTTCCTGGACGCCGCGCGGCAGGAACTGGCCGGCCGCGGCATGGCACAGACCGACAGTGCCGTGTCGCTGCTGTCCGGGGTGCACCGGCGTGACGTGCGCACCATCACCCGTGACGACGAAGCCCGTGCCGCCGAGCCGCAACCCGAGCCACCGCGGCGCCTGGGGATGGCCGCGCAGGTGGTGGCGCGCTGGATGCATGACGCCAGCTTCCTGAACCCCGACGGCACCAGCCGCGTGCTGCCACGCAGCGCGGAGGGCCCGGGCGGGGCCAGCAGCTTCGACACGCTGGTGGCCAGCGTCAGCCGCGACGTGCGGCCCAAGGCCGTGCTGGACGAATTGCTGCGCCTGGGCGTGGTGCAGGACACGGACGCCGGCCTGTTGCTTTCGCGCGGTGGTTTTGCGCCGCGCCAGGGCTTTGAGGACCTGTCCTGGCTGGCCGCGCAGAACCTGCAGGACCACGCGGCCGCTGCCGTGGCCAACCTCAACGGCGATGCCAACTTCCTGGAGCAGGCGGTGTTTGTGGACCAGATCACCGAGGTCTCGGCCGCACGCCTGCAGCAGGTGTCGGTGAGAGCCTGGGAAGCCGCTTTCCAGGCCGTGATGGGCGAAGCGCAGACGCGTTTTGATGCCGACACGGAACAGGCTGCCGCGCCGGAGCGCCGCCACCGCGCGCGCTTTGGTGTGTACTTCTACAGCGAACGGGAGAACTGAATGTCCAGCGTGATGACCCCGCTGAGGGCCAAGGTCATGGCCAAGCTCAAGCCCGTCCGGACGGCCATCGCCCTGCTGACGCTCAGCGCGTGCCTTCAGGCCTGCGGCCCTGGTGTCGGTGGCTCCGGCACGGGCCAGGGGCTGGACGCCTTTGGCGCCACGGCGGCGGCGCTGTGCGGCAGCGAGATCGCCACCGCGCTGGCCTGCCCCGCGGGCGCCGCCGGCCCGCCAGCATCGTCTGCCGACGGCGGCAACGCCGGTTCCGGCACCGTCTTCTTCGCCGACACCATAGACAGCCGCCGCGTGGTGGTCACGGTGCAGGGCAACAGCATCGACCTGAACTCACCCTGCGCGCGCATCAGCTTCCGAGGCCAGTGGGGCCTGCTGGCCGGGCAGGCCGCACGCTTCTATGGGTTCAATGGGGAAGGTGCCAGCGCGCAGCCGGCGCAGGTGCGCGCCAGCCTGTCGACCGCGGGTGGAGGCGGCCTGTTGCTGACCGTGCTGGACGCCAATGGCAACCTGCTGCTGGGGCCCGTGCTGGTGACCGTGCAGGCCACCGCGCCCACGCCGGGCGGTTGTTAGGACCTAACGCTCACCCGCGCGATAAGGCTTCATCAAGGCCTGCGGGACTTGCGCACGCCGCGCCATCACCACCAGGGCCACGATGGCCATCACGTAGGGCAGCATCAGGTAGAACTGGTACGGCAGCGTGAGGCCCAGCAAGCCATCGCCGGCCTGCTGCAGACGCAGCTGCAACGCGTCGAAGAAGGCAAACAGCAGCGCACCAAACAACGCCTTGCCCGGCCGCCAGCTGGCAAACACCACCAGCGCCACGCAGACCCAGCCGCGGCCGTTGGCCATGTTGAAGAAGAAGGTGTTGAAGGCCGCCAGCGTGAGGAAACAACCGGCCACGCCCATCAGCGCCGAACCGGCCACCACCGCGCCTATGCGCAGCCCGGCGACGCTCAAGCCCTGACCTTCCACGGCTGCCGGGTTTTCGCCCACCGTGCGCATGGCCAGGCCCAGCGGCGTGCGCATCAAGAGCCAGGCCACGGCCGGCACGAGCAGCAGTGCCAGCAGCGTGAGCGGCGTCTGCGCGTTGAGCACGGGGATGGGCAGCCAGGTCATGGGCTCGAAGGCCTGGATGGTGGGCGGGCGTTCCACCTTAGGGAAACTGACCCGGTAGGCACAACTGGCCAATGAAGTGGCCAGCAAGGTCATGCCCAGGCCCGCCACGTGCTGCGACAGCGCCAGGCTCACCGTCAGCAGACCGTGGATCAGGCCCAGCACGGCACCAGTCAACGCTGCCACGGCCACGCCGCCCCACAGTGGCAGCCCCGCATGCACGGCCAGCCAGCCGGTGAAGGCGCCCGCCACCATGATCCCTTCGATGCCCAGGTTCAGCACGCCCGCACGTTCACACAGCAGCACGCCCAGCGTGCCCAGGATCAGCGGCGTGGCGATGCGCAGCACGCTGACCCAGAAGGGCGCGGCGGCCAAGAGGTCTAGCAGCTCGCTCACTTGAAGCGCACCCGATACTGGGTGAGCATGGTCGCGACCAGGACGGCGATCAGCGACACGGCGACGATCACGTCCGCGATGTAGGTCGGCACACCCACCGCGCGGCTCATGCTGTCCGCACCCACCAGGATGCCGGCGACGAAGACCGCAGCGGCCACCACGCCCAGCGGATGCAGGGCGGCCAGCATGGCGATCACCACGCCGCTGGTGCCATAG
>JANOAM010000741.1:0-2389 GCA_031411215.1 Betaproteobacteria bacterium | reverse complement strand
GGCGCTGTTCGCGCTGCTGGGCGTGGGGGTGTTCTGGCTGTGCTTCGTGATCATCGACAAGCTCACGCCCTACGACCTGTGGAACGAGATCGTCGAGAAGAAGAACGTCGCGCTGGCCATCGTGGTGGGCGCCATGTGCATCGCCATCGGCATGATCGTGTCGGCGGCGGTGCACGGCTAGGCGGCGGGGCACCCCGCATTCCGGGGGAGTCCCCCCCCAGAAGGTGAGCCACCGCCGTAGGCGCCGGAAGCTGCGACTCCTACACTTTCGCGGCTCGTTCACCCCGGAGGTGTCATGAAGTCGTTCCTCTTGCGCGGCCTGGCTGCGGCCAGCCTGGTGTTCAGCGGTGCCGCCAGCGCGGCGGTGCTAGTCGCCAGCTACGGCTTCAATGACAGCCTGGCCGCCGACCAGTCCGGCGTTGCGTCGCTGGTGGCCATAGACCCCTTGGCCGCGAACCACTTCGACACCGCCGTGGTCAACGGCAGCAGCCAGCGTGTCTACACCTGGGGCGGCAACGGCGCGTCGCCCACCACGCAGGGCGGCTTCAGCCTCAACACCACAGGGCTGCTGTCGTACGACAACTACTCGGTGGAGATGGTCTTCCGCTTCAGCGAACTGGCGCAGTTCGGCGGCGGCTGGCGGCGCATCATCGACACCCAGAACCGCCAGTCCGACAACGGCTTCTACGTGTCGCCGGAAAACTGGCTCGAGGTCTACCCGGTGGTCGATGGCCACACCCTGTTCACCACCGGCGACTTCCACAACGTGGTGTTGACCAACTTCGTGGTCAACGGGGTGCGCGAGGTCAAGGCCTACCTGGACGGTGTGCTGGAACTGGAATCCAACACCGACCAGCTCAACCTGGACAACGTCAACAACCCCGGGCATCTGCTCAACTTCTTTGTCGACAACTTCGTGGCGGCTCCGCAGGAATGGGCCGCTGGCAGCATCGCGTCGCTGCGGGTCTACGACGGCATCATCGTCCCCAACGGCGTGCCGGAACCAGCCAGTGCGGCGCTGGCGCTGCTGGCACTGGGCGGCCTCGCCGGGGCGGCCCGGCTGCGCCGCAGCTTGCCGGCCCAACGCTGACTCAGCTGTAGGTCACCCAGCCGGCCCGGTCCGGGCGGTCCAGGTGCGGCAGATGGTTGTAGCTGACCAGCATGTGCCGCTTGGGCGTGAACGCAAACTCCGTCAGCGAGCTGTTGCGGATGCGCAGGTTCAGTTCGATGGTGGTCTCTGCCGCCGTGCCCAGCACATGGCCCACCGCGGTGCTGATGGGGCCACCACTGGAGAACACCACCACGTTGCCGCTGTGCGTCTGGCGCACGTGGTCCAGCGCGCCGGTGATGCCACGCACCCAGTCGGCATACGCCGGCATGCCCACGGGCGCGGTGCGGCCGGCCATCCAGGCCGCCAAGCCGTCACGCAGCAGGCGGAAGTGGGCGCGGTAGACCTCGGGTGAGTCGGGCTTGGCCAACGGGCCGGGGTGCACGCTGCGGATCACCGCCTCGCTGTCGTATTCGTTCAGGCCCGGCCAGTCCAGCGCTGCGGGCAGCCTCCCGTAGCCTTCGGCAAAGGCCTCCATGGACTGCGCATGGCGGCGCAGCGTGCCGCGCAACACGGCTTCGATGGCGATGCTGCGTTCGGCGAAGTACGTGCCCAGCGCCTGGCATTGGCGTGCGCCCAGATCGCTCAGCTGGTCGTAGTCTGCAGCGCCAAAGCTGGCCTGACCGTGTCGAACGAGGTAGAGCGTGCCCATGCAGAGCATTGTGCGCAGCGGGTGCGCCGCAGGCTGTCGCGGGGGCGACCGTGCAGGCGCTGCGTTACGCTCCGCCCGTGTCGTCCCTGCCCGTAGAACCCGCCACCGTAGCGCCCGAGAAGGCGGCGCGCGTGAGCGCGGGCGAACTGGCGCTGCTGGTCTCGGTGTTTGTCGTCGCCGCCTGCGGCCTGGTCTACGAACTGGCGGCCGGCGCCCTGGCCAGCTACCTGCTGGGCGATTCGGTGCTGCAGTTCTCCACCGTCATCGGCTGCTACCTGTTTGCCATGGGCATAGGCAGCTGGCTCAGCCGCTTTCTGGAACGGCAACTGGTGGCGCAATTCCTGCGCATTGAACTGTTGGTGGGCCTGGTGGGCGGCCTGATGCCGGCGATGCTGTTCGCGGCCCACAGCAGCCTGCCGCATGGTGGCGCGGGCACGCCTTTTCGCGTGCTGCTGTACGGCATGGTCGGGCTGATCGGGCTGCTGGTAGGCCTGGAGATTCCGCTGGTCATGCGCATCCTGAAGCGTCACTTCAGCCAGCGCTGGGCGCTGCGTGAACTGGTCAGTGAGGTGCTGACCTTCGACTACCTGGGCGCGCTGGTGGTGGCCGTCGCGTTCCCGCTGCTCTTC
>JANOAM010000740.1:0-3299 GCA_031411215.1 Betaproteobacteria bacterium | reverse complement strand
GGTCGGCAGCCATGCATGCGCGCCATTCTGGCGACAGGGACTTCTCCAAGCCGCAGAAGTTCCACATCGCCACGGTGCCGCGAATTGGGGGCGTTGGGATTGTCCTGGGTGTCCTGGCCGGCGTTGTTGGGCTGCTGTGGTCGCAGGGGTTGCCCGCTGGCCAACTGGCCTTGGCGCTCATGGCTTGTTCTGCGCCCGCGTTTCTGGCCGGCCTGGCGCACGACGTCACCGAAGCACTCACACCCCGGGGGCGCCTGCTTGCGACGGCCGTATCGGCTTGGCTCGCCCTTCACTTTTTAGACGCCAGCATTCGCGACACCGCAATTCCGGGCTTGGACTGGGTGGTGTCGTTTGGCCTTGGTGCAAGCGTGGTGACCGTGTTTGCCGTGGCTGGCGTGGCCAATGCCGTCAACATCATCGACGGATTCAACGGCTTGGCTTCGATGTGTGTGATGCTGATGCTCGGTGCGGTGGCCTATGTCGGGTTCCAAGTGGACGACCCACTGGTTGGACTGTTGGCCCTTGCCGGCATCGGTGCAGTGTTGGGTTTCTTTTTGTGGAACTTCCCGACTGGGCTGATCTTCCTGGGCGATGGTGGGGCGTACTTCCTGGGCTTTTATTTGTCCGAGGTTTGTATCCTGTTGCTAATCCGCAACCCTCTGGAGGTGTCACCGTTGTTTCCACTGTTGGTCTGCATCTACCCCGTATTTGAGAC
Source organism: Betaproteobacteria bacterium (assembly GCA_031411215.1). Taxonomy (GTDB): domain Bacteria; phylum Pseudomonadota; class Gammaproteobacteria; order Burkholderiales; family Burkholderiaceae_C; genus Rubrivivax. The sequence goes on along the minus strand of JANOAM010000740.1, from coordinate 2,584 downwards.
CGTTTTTTCTATTTATCGGCGCAGCTTCCTGCGTTCGGTGCCTGCCACCGTACCTGATGGCATCCACCTTCATTCCCTGATCTACAGGCGTTTGCTGCGCTGGACCGTGGGCTCTGGCGGGGCCAAGGCTTTGACGCGTCGCAACTCGATGACCTCGCCCTACTTGTGGCTGCTGTGCTCGCTGTCACTGGTGCCCGCGGTGCTGTTTTTCGAGAACACGACCATCCTGGCGTTTTCGCTGGGACTTTTTGTAGTCACCTACGTTGTTTTGTATTGGCGAATTGTGCGGTTCAGATCGCCGCGCTGGATGTACGCCTTGTTCTCTCGCCACCGCGTGGCTCGCGGAAGGCGATAATCGGGGCACATGACCGAAGTACAAGCCTCCGAGCCAGCCCCTCCGCTGTTCAACACCCTCCCCCTAGACCCCAAACTGCTGCGCGCCGTGGCTGATTCGGGCTACACGGCCATGACACCCATCCAGGCCAAGGCGATTCCCATCGTCCTGGCCGGGCGCGACGTGATGGGGGCGGCACAGACAGGCACGGGCAAGACGGCGGCCTTCACGCTGCCCTTGCTGCAGAAGATGCTGCGGCATGAAAACAGCAGCATGTCGCCTGCGCGCCACCCGGTGCGTGCGCTGGTGCTGGCGCCCACACGCGAACTGGCCGACCAGGTCGCGGAGAACGTCAAGAAGTACGCCAAACATTCCAACCTGCGTTCCATGGTGGTGTTCGGCGGCATCGACATGAAGCCGCAAACGCTGGCGCTGAAGGCGGGTGTTGAGGTGCTGATCGCCACGCCGGGCCGCTTGCTGGACCACATCGAGGCCAAGAACACGGTGCTCAACCAGGTTGAGTACGTGGTGCTGGACGAAGCCGACCGCATGCTGGACATCGGTTTCCTGCCCGACCTGCAGCGCATCCTGTCCTACCTGCCCAAGGCGCGGCAGACGCTGCTGTTTTCGGCCACTTTCTCGCCGGAAATCAAGAAGCTCGCCAACAGCTACCTTCAGAACCCTGAGTTGGTGGAGGTGGCACGCCCCAACGCCACCGCCACCAACGTGGAACAGCGCTTCTTCAGCACGACCGACGACGACAAGCGTGCCGTTATCCGCCAGATCCTGAAGCAGCGCGAACTGTCGCAGGCCCTCATCTTCGTCAACTCCAAGCTGGGCGCGGCGCGCCTGGCGCGGTCGTTTGAACGTGACGGCCTCAAGACCCAGGCCCTGCACGGCGACAAGAGCCAGGACGAACGCCTGAAGGCCCTGGCCGCCTTCAAGGCCGGCGAGGTGGACCTGTTGGTGGCCACTGACGTGGCCGCGCGTGGCCTGGACATCGCCGACCTGCCGGCGGTCTTCAATTTCGACGTGCCCTTCAACGCCGAGGACTACATCCACCGCATCGGCCGCACCGGCCGCGCGGGCGCTTCGGGGCTGGCAGTGACCCTGGTGACACGTGACGACGCCCGGCTGGTGTCGGACATCGAAAGGCTGATCAAGAACAAGATCGAGCTCGAACCCTTTGAGCTGGAAGACGACCGCCCCCGTCGGCCGCGCCGTCGCGAGGACGAAGAGGCCGTGGCCCGCCCGGAGCGCACCGAACGCGCTGAGCCCGTACAACGTGTGGAACGGTTTGAGCGCGCCCCGCGGGCGGCGTCCAGCGACCCGTTCTTCGACAGGCCCTATGAGGCCAGCGGCAGCGCCGCGCCAGCCGCCTGGGAATCCGCGCCCAAGGCCGCGAACCCGGTGAGCTCGGCCAAGCTGCCGTCGCCCAACATCAAACCCAAACGCAAGGTCGGCGTGCTGCTGGGCGGCAGCGCCTGACACGCTAGGGTTTCAGTTCGCCTGCAAGGCGAACACGGCCGGCCAGCGGTCGGGCAGGGCAGGCAAGGCGGCTGGCTGCTTCCACTGCGATATGCGCTGCGTGCGCACCCAGCCCCCGGGCAGCGTGAGTCCGCAGGCCACGGTGAAACGCGTGGATGGGGACAAGGCCTCCAGCGCGGCCGCCAGCATGGCGGCATTGCGGTAGGGCGTCTCGATGAAGATCTGCGTCTGCCCCAGGCGGCGCGACAGCGCCTCCAGTTCCTTCAGGCGCGCCGCGCGCGGCCCGGCTTCCTGCGGCAGATAGCCGACAAAGGCGAAGTTCTGGCCGTTCAGTCCGCTGCCGGCCAGCGCCAGCATCAGCGAACTGGGCCCGGCCAGCACGTCCACCGGCACGTGGGCGGCCTGAGCAGCAAGCACCAGGGCCGAGCCCGGGTCGGCGACCGCGGGCAGGCCGGCCTCGGACATCAAACCCAGTTCGTGACCTTGCAAGGCCGGCGCCAGCAGCGCCTGCCACTCCGCGGCCGGCACCTCTTCGCGGCTGCCCTTGCGCGGCCGAGGCAGTTCGCGGATGTCCAGTGACTGCAGCGGTGCCGCCAGCGGCACGACCGCGTCCACACGCTTCAGGAAGGCACGTGTGCTGCGCGCGTCCTCGGTGGCCCAGTGGCGGATGCGCGCCGCGCGCTGCAGCGCGCCCAGCGGCAGCACGGCCTGGATGTCAACAGCGTCCGTGCCCAGGTCCAGCGTGTTGGGCACCAGCACCAG
>JANOAM010000739.1:0-11372 GCA_031411215.1 Betaproteobacteria bacterium | reverse complement strand
GTCCAGCGCCAGGTCCCAGCTGACGTCCTGCCCGCGAAGACGTGGCGTGCGCAGCCGGGCGTGCAGGGTGATCGGCGCCGTGGCGGTCAGGTGCAACGACTGCCCTTTGGTGCACAGGCGGCCGAAGTTGGCCGGGTGGTCCGGGTCACCGCGCACGCCAGTGATCTGTGCACCGTCGCTTTCGATGACGACTCCGCAGCCCACGCCGCAGTAGGGGCAGGTGGACTTCGTCTCTTTCACTTGGCGACCAGTTCAGTGGCTTCCAGGAACACCTCGCCGCCGTCCACCTTCACGGCAAAGCGCACAGCGCAGCCGACATCCGGCGCGCGTGCTTCACCGCTGTCCAATGCAATGGTCCAGTTGTGCAGCGGGCAGGCCACGCTGTGGCCGAACACGATGCCCTGGCTCAGCGGGCCGCCCTTGTGCGGGCACTTGTCCAGCAGCGCGAAGATGTGATCGTCGGCGGCGCGGAAGATAGCCACGTCCGGGCCGTTGCTGCGCGCAACGCGGCGCGATCCCAGCGGCAGGATGTCGTCGACACGGCAGACGCGCGTCCAGTTCGTGGTGCTTTGGTCTGTGAGCGTGTCCATCACAGCACCCCCACCGGCGTGAACTGCCGGGTGTCGACCGCGGCCTTGTCGAACTCGAACCAGGGGTCGGGTTCACCGTCCAGGCTGAACTGCAGGCGGGCCCACAGCGCCTTGCGGCCTTCGTGGTCGTCCAGGATCTTCTTCTTCACCACGTCCAGGCCCACGCGGTTGACGTAGTGCACCGTGCGTTCCAGGTACCAGCCTTCTTCGCGGTACAGCTGCAGGAAGGCGCCGCTGTACTCCAGCACTTCCTCGGGTGTCTTCAGCTTGCAGAAGAAGTGCGCCACCTCGGTCTTGATGCCGCCGTTGCCGGCGACGTAGATTTCCCAGCCGCTGTCCACACCGATCACACCCACGTCCTTGATGCCGGCTTCCGCACAATTGCGCGGGCAGCCGCTGACGGCCAGCTTGACCTTGTGCGGTGCGTACATGCGCCACAAGGCCCGTTCCAGATCCTTGCCCATCTGTGTGCTGTCCTGGGTGCCGAAGCGGCACCACTCGCTGCCCACACAGGTCTTCACCGTGCGCAGGGCCTTGGCGTAGGCGTGGCCACTGGGCATGCCGATGTCCTTCCACACGCCCACCAGGTCTTCCTTCTTCACGCCCAGCAAGTCGATACGCTGGCCGCCGGTCACCTTGACGGTGGGGATCTTGTACTTGTCCACCGCGTCGGCGATGCGGCGCAGTTCACCGGCCGTGGTCTCGCCACCCCACATGCGCGGGATCACGCTGTAGCTGCCGTCCTTCTGGATGTTGGCGTGGCTGCGCTCATTGATGTAGCGGCTTTGCGGGTCGTCCTTGGTCTCCTTGGGCCAGCTGCTCAACAGGTAGTAGTTGATGGCCGGCCGGCAGCTGGCGCAGCCGTTGGGTGTGCGCCAGTTCAGCGCGCGGTAGACGCTGTCGATGGTCAGCAGCTTCTGCGTGCGGATGGCGTCACGCGCCTCCTGGTGGCTGGTGTCGGTGCAGCCGCACATGGCTCTCTTGGCGGGCGCCTTGGAGTAGTCACCACCGGCGGTGAACATCAGCAGCTGTTCGACCAGGCCCGTGCAGGAACCGCAGGAAGCGCTGGCCTTGGTGTGCTTGCGCACCTCGTCCAGCGTGAACAGGCCCTTTTCCTTGATGGCCTTGCAGATGGCGCCTTTGTTGACGCCGTTGCAGCCGCAGACCTCGTCGCTGTCGGCCATGGTGGCGGCCTTGCTGTGGCCTTCGTGGCCCACGTCGCCGATGTTGGAGCTTGTGAAATGTTGGCCGAACATCAGCCGGTCGCGGATGTCGTTGACGCTGCGTGCGTCGCGCATCAGCTTGAAGTACCAGCTGCCGTCCACCGTGTCGCCGTAGAGGCAGGCGCCGATCAGCTTGTCGTCCTGGATCACCAGCTTCTTGTAGACGCCGGCGAAGGGGTCGGACAGCACGATCTCCTCTGTGCCCGCGCCGCCACTGAAACTGCCGGCACTGAAGAGGTCGATGCCCGTGACCTTGAGCTTGGTGCTGACCTGGCTGCCCGTGTAGCGGCCGATGCCAAATTCCGCCAGGTGTGTGGCGCAGACCTTGCCCTGTTCAAACAGCGGCGCCACCAGGCCGTAGGCGATGCCGCGGTGCGCCGCACATTCGCCGACAGAGTAGATACGCGGGTCGGTCACGGTTTGCATGGTGTCGGTCACCACGATGCCGCGGTTGCAGTGGATGCCGATCTTTTCGGCCAGCTGCGTGTTGGGGCGTATGCCGGCGGCCATGACCACCAGGTCGGCGGGTAGCTCGGTGCCATCCTTGAGTTTCAGTGCACGCACACGTCCAAGGTTCGGGCCTTGTTCGTGGCCCAGCAAGCATTCCGTCTGCGCGCCCATGTGGAACTGCAGGCCACGTTCGTGCAGGCTCTTCTGCAGCAGGCCACCGGCCACGTCGTCCAGCTGCCGTTCCATCAACCAGGGCATCAAGTGGACCACGCTGACGCTCATGCCGCGCTTGGCCAGGCCGTTGGCGGCTTCCAGGCCCAGCAGGCCACCGCCGATGACCACCGCGTGTTGGAAGCGCGTGGCGGCGTCGATCATGGTTTCGGTGTCGGCGATGTCGCGGTAGGCGATGACACCCTGCAGGTCCTTGCCCGGCACGGGCAGGATGAAGGGGTTGCTGCCGGTGGCCAGCAGCAGGCGGTCGTATTCGGCCTCGATTTGCCCGCCCTGGCCGTCGGTGGCGGTGACGATGCGCCGCTTGCGGTCCACGCCCACCACGGTCTTGCCCAGGTGCAGCGTGATGCCCTGTTCTGCGTACCAGGACAGCGGGTTGAGCACGATCTGCTCCACCGTCTGTTCACCGGCCAGCACGGGGCTCAGCAGGATGCGGTTGTAGTTGGGGTGCGGTTCGGAGCCGAAGACGGTGATCTCATAGAGATCGGGCGCAATCTTCAGCAGTTCTTCCAGGGTGCGGACACCGGCCATGCCGTTGCCGACCAACACCAGACGCAGTTTCTTCATGAGGGACCTCCGTGCAGACAGGCAGCCCGCCCGGCCCGGCAAGACCGGCTGGGCGGTGGACGCAAACAATTGCTGCGCACGCCGCTGTGCACTCGGGGTGGGTGGTGGCCGGGGCCTAGGCCGGGGTCGTTTCCCAGGGGCGCCATCGCCCCGCCTGAGAGATAGCAGGTTCCATGCCGCCCGGAATCCACCCCGTTTGAGCGGCCTTCTCCGCCGTGCCTGGGTCAAACTAGGGGCCAGAATCAGAAGGAGCCTTGTTATGTGTCCCACTGCCCACCAAGATAGGGCACGGCGCGCACCAAGGTGCAAACCCGAACCAACCGCCCACACCGGCCCGCACGCATGAGCCCGACTCTGGACACGCCCGACACGCTGACCGGCACCGAGTTGCAGGCTGTGCTGGGCACGGTGCTGCAAGCCTGGGCCGGCCAGCAGGGCGCGCTGGTGTCCGTGAAGAGCGCTGAATCCGGCCGCTATGTCTTCGTCAACGCCACCATGGCCAGCTTCCTGGGCCTGAGCGAATCGGACATCCTGGGCCGCAGCGACAGTGAACTGTTCGACGGCAGTCTGGCCACCGCGCTGCGTGCGGCCGAGCAGGCGGCGCTGGCGCAGGGCGCGCCGCTGTCCACCGACCACCGCTTTGAATGGCGCGGCGTGCGCGTCGACTACGCGGTGCAGCGCCTGGTGGTGGGCCGCACGGCCGGTCAGCGCTGGCTGTGCGCGCTGTGGCTGGACCAGGGGCAGGACCACGCCCGTGAGTCACAGCTGAAAGCCGCACTGGAGCAGATCGAACAGCAGCAGCAGGCCAATGACCGCCTGCGGCTGGAGATGGCGGACCACGCCCTGCGCGACCCGGCCTCCGGCCTGCACCGCCGGCCGCACTTCGAAGACCAGTTGCGCCGGGAAGTGGACATGTCGCAGCGTGAACACCGCGAATTCAGCATCGTCTTCATCGAACTGGACCCGGCCAGCGCCAAGGTGCTGGCCTTGGGAGTCGCGGGCGACCAGCGGGTGCTGGAGGCCATGGGCCGGCTGCTGCGCGGCGGCACACGCGCCATGGACGCGGCCTGCCGCTATGACGAGCGGCGTTTTGCCGTGCTGCTGTCTGGTGTGGGCCTGGCGACGGCGCATTCGCGCATGGAAGGCCTGCGGCGCAAGTGCGCCACGCAGATCGTGGTGCACGAAGGGCAGGAGCTGGGCTTCACGGTGTCCATGGGCGTGGCCAGCTTCCCGCACACGGCCGGGGCGCAGGACACGCTGGTGGGCGCCTGCGAAGCCGCTTTGGGTGAGGCGCAGCGCCGTGGTGGCAACCACGTGACGCTGGCAGCGATCCGCTTCGACGCGGCTTGATCAGGCGCTTGTGCGGAACCGGCTATGCCGGGCCGTCGCAAAGCCCCCTTGGGGGGTGGCGAACGCAGTGAGCCTGGGGGCTACATGAACGCGCGGTGCAGCATGCTGGCGGCCAGGGCCAGCAGCAAGACCGAGAAGAAACGCTTCAGCAGCACGACATTGATGGTCTGCGCCACGCGCGCCCCCCAGGGCGCCAGGGTTACGCTGGCCAGTGACACGATCACCAGGGCCGGCAGGTACAGGTAGCCGAAGGCACCCGGCAGCGCGGCGGGCTGGCCCCAGCCCGCCACCACATAACCCGCCGTGCTGGCCGCGGCGATGGGGAAGCCTAAAGCGGCGCTGGTGCCCACGGCATTGCGTGGCGGCACGTTGCACCAGGTCATGAACGGCACGGAAAGGAAGGCACCACCGGCTCCCAGCAGTGCTGAAATGAAACCGATGCCCGCGCCCACGGCACCCGTGGCCAGCGCGCCGGGCATCTGCCGTCCGGGCCTGGGTTTCTTGTCGCGCAGCATCTGCAGTGCCATGTAGCCGATGAAGGCGGCGAAGACCAGCGCCAGGCCCTGGCCCTTCAGCACCGCAAAGGCGCCCGCGCCTGCCGCCAGACCGCCCACCAGGATGCCCGGCGCCATGGCGCGGGCGACGTCCCAGCGCACATTGCCCAGGCGCCAGTGCGCGCGCACGCTGGACAGACTGGTGAACAGGATGGTGGCCATGCTGGTGGCGATGGCCATCTTCACGGCCGGCCCGCCAGGCACACCGCGCTGCGTCAGCAGCAACGTCATCACCGGCACCATCATCATGCCGCCGCCCACGCCCAGCAGCCCGGCCAGGAAGCCGGCCACGGTGCCCAGGGTCAGCAGTTCCAGGATCAGCAGGGGCGAAATGTCCAAGCCCGGTTCAGCCTTCCAGGCGTTTCAGCACAGCGGCCCATTCCGCCGGCGTGACGGGGGTGATGGACAGGCGGTTGCCCCGTTGCAGCACACGCAGGCTGGCCAGTTCCGGTGCGTTGCGCATCTCAGCTAGGGACAGCAGGCGGGTCTTCTTCACGAGCTTCACGTCACGCCGCAGCCAGCGCGGGTTGTCGGGCGTGCTCTTGGGGTCGAAGTAGGGGCTCTTGGGGTCGAACTGTGTCTCGTCAGTCTGCACACCGCCCACCACTTGGGCGAGGCCTACGATGCCGGGCTCCGGGCAGGACGAGTGATAGAACAGCACGCCGTCACTGGCCCGCATCACGTCGCGCATGAAGTTGCGCGCCTGGTAGTTGCGCACACCGGTCCACGGCAGCGTCTGGCGCGGGGCTGCGGCCAAGTGGTCGATGGAGGCTTCGTCGGGCTCGCTCTTCATGAGCCAGTACCCGCGCGCGGCAGAAGGTGCTGGTGCGCTCATGGGGCGGTGAGGGAATAGGTGTCCGCCGTGAACCGAGGGCCGGTCCCTGAACCCTCAGACGAGTGATCAGGTGGGCGAGGTCAACAGGGCTTCGGGTTCATCTGACGCGAGACGCTCACGCCCACCCTGCAATGTTCCAAGCCCGGGCTCAATGAGCATCGGTTCAGGAAATTAAGACCCAAGGCTCACAGCGGACGCGGCCAGTATAGGACGGCAAGCCTGCGCTGCGCATGCGCTCTTGGTCACAGAAGTTGGCCGTCTTCTCCGAGTGCGGCGTCGATGCGGCGTACCAGCGCGGCGATGTCCGCATCGGCAGGCTGTCCGGCGCCGTTGGCCAGGGTCGCCGGCGCAGGACTGGCATTGCCGCGTTCGGCCAGCTGGTAGGCCAGGTTCAGGGCCGCCAGCACGGCGATGCGCTCACGCGCCTTGACCTTGCCGGCGTCGCGGATGGCGGTCATTTCGCGGTCGACCGCGGCCACGGCGTCGCGCAGCAGGGCTTCGCCGCCTTCCGGGCAGCCCAGCATGTAGACCTGTCCGAGGATGGAGACTTCCAGCTGCTTCACGCGGTGTCTCCCGTGTCCAGCACGTCGGACTTGGCGGCTTTGTCGGCCTTGCTGCGGCTGCCTTCCGTGGGCAGGCGTTCCAGCAGCGCGTCTATGCGCGAACGGGCCGCCGCCAGACGGGAGCGCAGGCTGTCACGTTCCGCCGTCACGGCCACCAACTGCTGTTCGATGAGGGTGCTGGCGCGCTTGAGTTCCTGGTGGCGCAGCACCAGGCGGTCCACCCGTTCGGCAAGGTCTTCAAGCTTGGCCATCTGGTCCCTCCGCAGCCATTGTAGAAGCGGCGGTCATGAAGGCTTGTGGCAGCTTGCGCCCGGTGTCGCACCAGTTGCGGACCTGGCATTCGCCGCAGCGTGGCCCGCGCGCCAGGCAGACATAACGGCCGTGCAGGATCAGCCAGTGGTGCGCGTCCACCGCATAGGCCGCGGGCACGCGCTTGAGCAGTTTCTCTTCCACCTGCAGCACGTTGGCGCCGGGCGCCAGGCCGGTGCGGTTGCTGACGCGGAAGACATGGGTGTCCACCGCCATGGTGGGTTCGCCAAAGGCCACGTTCAGCACCACGTTGGCCGTCTTGCGGCCCACGCCAGGCAGGGCTTCCAGTGCTGCACGCTGGCGCGGCACCTGGCCGCCATGCTGGTCGATCAGGATCTGGCAGGTCTTCAGCAGGTTGGCGGCTTTGGTGCGGAACAGGCCGATGGTGCGGATGTGTGCGGTGACCTCGTCCAGGCCCAGGTCCAACATCTTTTGCGGCGTCGGTGCCAGGGCGAACAGCGCGCGTGCAGCCTTGTTGACCGACACGTCGGTAGCTTGGGCCGACAGCAGCACCGCAGCGAGCAACTCAAACACGCTGCTGTATTGCAACTCGCTCTGCGGCTGGGGGTTGGTGGCGGCCAGTGTGGCGAAGAAGGGTGCTATCGATTCAGGCTTCATCGGGCAATGGCGTCGTGGCTGGTGGATGGCGTTGCGCGCGGGCCCGGGTCAGCGCGGCTTCGATCACGGCACGCTTGGCGTCCAGCGCGGCCAGGTCGGTGAGCTTGCTCTCGGCCGCGAGGTTGTCCAGCTTGTACTGGGCTTTGGCTGCCAGGTGTTCGTCATGTTCGACCTTGTCGCGCGCCGTGCGTTCCAGGTGCCAGGCGTAGCGGTCGCGGCCTTCGTCGGCCTGCTCGGGTGTCCAGGCCTGCCAGCCGCTGCGGCCCGGCGTCACGGGCACCATGGCGATGCAGTCCACCGGGCACACGGGCACGCACAATTCGCAGCCCGTGCATTGGTCTGCGATGACCGTGTGCATGAGCTTGGACGCACCCAGGATGCAGTCCACCGGGCAGGCCTTGATGCACAGCGTGCAGCCTATGCACCAGGTCTCGTCGATGACGGCCAGCGCACGCGGGCCTTCGTGGCCGCGCGAAGTGTCCAGCGGCAGCACGGGCCGGCCGCTGATGACCGATAGGCGCACGATGCCTTCGGCACCGCCGGGCGGGCAGCGGTTGACGTCGGCCTCGCCTTGGGCGATGGCCAGGGCGTAGCCGTGGCAATCGGGGTAGCCGCAACGTGTGCATTGCGTCTGCGGCAGTGCGGCGTCCAGCCTGTCGGCCAGTGCCGCTTGAAATGCGGGCGGGGTCACCGCCACATTATCAGCCGCGGGTTTTGCCAGCCTTCTTGGCGGGGACCTTCACGGGCGCCTTCTTGGGCGTGGCCTTGGCGGCTGGCTTGGTGGTCGGCTTTGACACGGGCTTGGAAGATCCAGCCTTGGGCGCAGGCAGTGCGACGGGCTTGGCCTTCACGGCGGCAGCGGTGTCGAAGCGCGCGATGAAGCTGCGCACTTCCGGGTAGACCTTCTCGCGCCAGCGGCGGCCGGAGAAGATGCCGTAGTGGCCCGCGCCTTCGGCGTCGTAGTGGAAGGCGCGGTTCTTGGGGATGCCTTCGCACAGGTCGTGCGCAGCCTTGGTCTGGCCGGCGCCGGAGATGTCGTCCAGCTCACCTTCAATGGTCAGCAGCGCCGTCGTCTTGATGTCCTGCGGCCGCACCAACTCGCCCTTCACTTGCCAGGTGCCGTGCACCAGCGCGAAGTCCTGGAACACGGTCTTGATGGTGTCCAGGTAGTACTCGGCCGGCATGTCCAGCACGGCGTTGTACTCGTCGTAGAACTGGCGGTGGCCTTCGGCGCTGTCGTCGTCGCCGCGGATCAGGTCCAGGAAGTAGTCGTAGTGGCTGCTGAGGTGGCGGTCGGGGTTCATCGCCACAAAGCCGGTGTGCTGCAGGAAGCCGGGGTAGACGCGGCGGCCGGCACCGGCAAAGTTCTGCGGCACGCGGAAGATCACGTTGTTCTCGAACCAGCTGTAGCTCTTGTTCATGGCCAGGTTGTTGACGGCCGTGGGGCTCTTGCGGGCGTCGATGGGGCCGCCCATCATGGTCATGCTCAGCGGGGTGCCTTCGCCGCGGCTGGCCATCAGCGACACGGCGGCCAGCACAGGCACCGTGGGCTGACAGACCGAGATCACGTGCACGTCAGGGCCGCAGTGGCGGATGAATTCCTGCACGTAGGCGATGTAGTCGTCCAGGTGGAACGGGCCCACGTCGGTGGGCACCATGCGCGCGTCCGTCCAGTCGGTGACGAAGACCTTGTGGTCATGCAGCAGGCTCTTCACCGTGTCGCGCAGCAATGTGGAGTGGTGGCCGGACAGCGGCGCCACCACCAGCACCGTGGGCTGGGCCTTCATGACGTCCAGCGCCTGCGTGTTGTCGGTGAAACGCTTGAAGCGCAGCAACCGGCAGAAGGGCTTGTGCACCGCGACCTGTTCCTGCACGGCGATGACTACGCCACCCACGGTGGCTGCAGTGATGTTGAAGGCCGGCTTTTCGTATTCCTTGGCCAGGCGGTGCAGCAGGTCGAAACCAGCGGACACGCGCTGGGCCATCGGCGCGTGTGCAAAGGGCGACAGCGGGTGGTCATAGAGCTTGGCCGACGCGCTGGCGAATTCGGAGAAGGGCGCCATCAAGGCGCGCTGCGTCTCGTAGATCTGGTAGAGCATCGGGTGACTCCGTGGTCTCTTGCGGGGCGGCGGCGCGCAGCTTCGGTGCGCCGGCTGGGTGTAGTCAGACTGTAACCGCGAAAATGTTGCGGTGCAGCAAATGTGCGAAAGTTAGAGAGGCGGCACCAGCATCGTGCAGCAACGCCCCAGCCTTGAACGCGAGAAATGCAAGCCTGTCATCCCCGAATTCAGCGCAGCTGTCGCGCAGGCCACAGCTACGGCCTGGGATTCACTCTTGCATCACCTTGGCCAGGGCGGCCACCACGGCGTCGATATTCCGGCTGTTGATGGCTGCCACGCAGATGCGGCCGCTGTCCACGCCGTAGACGCCAAATTCGTTGCGCAGGCGCTGCATCTGCGCGACCGACAGGCCGGAGTAACTGAACATGCCCATCTGCGCAGTGATGTAGGACAGGTCGCCCTGGGCACCCGCCGCCTGCAGCTTGCTCACCAGCTGTTCACGCGTGGCCTTGATGCGCTGGCGCATGCCGGCCAGTTCTTCTTCCCACAGGGCGCGCAGGGCCGGCGTGTTGAGCACCGTGGCCACGACGGTGGCACCGAAGGTGGGCGGGTTGCTGTAGTTGGTGCGGATGACGATCTTCAGTTGGCTCAGCACGCGCGTGCACTCTTCCGGGCTGCTGCAGACCACGCTCAAAGCGCCTACGCGTTCGCCGTAGAGCGAGAAGCTCTTGCTGAAGGACGTGCTGACGAAGATGTTCATGCCGGTGGCCATGAACAGATTCACTGCTGCGCCGTCTTCAGCAATGCCTTTGCCGAAGCCTTGGTAGGCCATGTCCAGGAAGGGCACCAGCCCGCCGGCCTGGCAGGTGGTGGCGATCTGTTCCCACTGGGCCGGCGTCAGGTCGCAACCGGTCGGGTTGTGGCAGCAGGCGTGCAGCACAACCACGGTGCCCGGCGCTGAAGCCTTCAGCGCGGCCAGCATCGCGTCAAAGCGGATGCCGCGCGTGGCGGCGTCGTAGTACGGATAGCTCTCGACCGTGAAGCCGGCGTTGGTGAACAGGGCGCGGTGGTTTTCCCAGCTGGGGTCGCTGATCAGCACCTTGGCGCCGGGCGACAGCCGCTTCAGAAAGTCCGCCCCGACCTTCAGGCCGCCGGTGCCGCCCAGCGCCTGCACGGTGGCGATGCGGCCACCGGTCACTGCCGCGTGGGCGGCGCTAAACACCAGGCCCTGCACGGCCTTGTCGTAGGCAGCGATGCCGTCTATCGGCAGGTAGCCCTTGGCCTTGGGCACCGCCAGCAGTTGCTTCTCGGCTTCGGCCACGCAGGCCAGCACAGGCAACTTGCCCTCGTCATTGAAGTACACGCCCACGCCGAGGTTGACCTTGTTCGGGTTCGGGTCCGCATTGAACTGTTCGTTCAGACCCAGGATGGGGTCGCGGGGGGCCATTTCGACGGCGGTGAAGAGCGACGGGGACGATGCGGACATAGGGCTGACTGGGTTACGCTAGTGGGTTGCCCCGTGCGCCGGCCGGCGCCCGCTGGGCCCACGAATTCTACGTGCCCGGACAGGGCCGAATCAGGGAAACCACGTATGACCGACGCCCGCTCCGGGGCCCGTGCAGCGGCCCGCCCTGGCGCTGTTTCAGGCACTCCCGCCATGGCCGAAGCGACGCTTGACGACGGCTCCACGCCGCTGCCGGGCAACTTCGTCTCGTACCCGGATTCGCCGTTCCAGCTGTTCCAGCCCTACGAGCCTGCGGGTGACCAGCCCGCGGCCATCAACCAGTTGGTGGAAGGCATCAGCGACGGCCTGGCCTACCAGACGCTGCTGGGTGTGACGGGCTCGGGCAAGACCTTCACCATGGCCAACGTCATTGCCCGGCTGGGCCGGCCTGCCATCGTCTTCGCGCCGAACAAGACACTGGCCGCGCAGCTGTACAGCGAGTTCCGCGAGTTCTTCCCGCGCAACGCGGTGGAGTACTTCGTCAGCTACTACGACTACTACCAGCCCGAGGCCTACGT
>JANOAM010000738.1:0-2216 GCA_031411215.1 Betaproteobacteria bacterium | reverse complement strand
CACCAGCTGGTTGAAGAACAGCTTGATCTTCTGCCCCAGCACAACACCGGGCGGGCCGACGGCGCCGCCGTTCTTCAGGCCCGTTTCACTGCCCGGCAGGAAGCGCTGCGACAGGCGCTTGTTGCGGAAATTCAACTCGTCGTAGCCGGGGTTGTCCTGGAACATGTCGTCCCAATCGGCACGGGCCAGCTCTTCACGCAACTGCGCCGGCGTACGGCCCGAAGCCCAGGCCCCGGCCACCAGCGCGCCCATGCTGGTGCCCGCCACGCAGTCCACCGGCACACGCAGGCGTTCCAGCACTTCCAGCACGCCGATGTGCGCTGCGCCGCGGGCACCGCCGCCGCCCAGGACCAGGCCGACCTTGGGGCGGGTGGGGGTGGGTGCGGTGTCCTGCGCTCTGCCTGGCCCAGTCACCACCAACAAGGCCAGCAACAGGACGAAGGGGCGGAGTCGGGTCATTCGCTGATTCTGCGCAAGAAAGTGCCACCTATGATGGCCGCCATGGCAGACCCCACCAAGACAGAAGCCTTCATCAGTCGCTGGTCCAAGGCCTCCGGCTCTGAACGCGCCAACTGCCAACTCTTCGTCACTGAACTCTGCGCCCTGCTGGACCTGCCCCAGCCCGACCCTGCCCGCGACGACACACGCGACAACGCCTACGTGTTTGAACGCCGCGTCAGCTTCGCCCATGGCGACGGCAGCCAGAGCGCCGGCTTCATCGACTGCTACCGCCGCGGCGCCTTTGTGCTGGAAGCCAAGAAGGTGAAAGCGGGTCCGGCCACGAAGGGCTTTGACGACGCGCTGATGCGCGCCCGCAACCAGGCCGAGGGCTACGCACGCGCCCTGCCCGCCGGTGAAGGCCGCCCGCCCTTCTTGTTGGTGGTGGACGTGGGCCATGTTATCGAGCTGTATGCCGAATTCACGCGCAGCGGCGCCACCTACACACCCTTCCCGGACGCACGCAGCCACCGCCTGAAGCTGCAAGACCTGCGCGACACCGCCACGCAGGACCGCCTGCGCCGCCTGTGGCAGGACCCCATGGCGCTGGACCCGGCGCGTGCGAGTGCCAAGGTCACGCGCGAAGTGGCCGCCAAGCTGGCCACGCTGGCACGCGACCTGGAAGATGCCGGCCACAAGCCGCAGGCCGTGGCCGCCTTCCTGACACGCTGCCTGTTCTGCATGTTTGCCGAAGACGTGGACCTGCTGCCCAAGGACGCCGACGGCCGCGGCGCCTTCGTGAGCCTGCTGCACCAGTGGCAAGACCAACCCGACACGCTGCGCCACATGCTGCGTGTGCTGTGGGCCGACATGGACCGCGGCGGCTTCAGCGCCACCGTGGCCCACCCGCTGCTGCGCTTCAACGGCAAGCTGTTCAAAGGCAGTGGTGCCGACGACTTTGTGCTGCCGCTGCAGCGCCGCCACATCGAAAGCCTGCTGAATGCGGCGGGCAGCAACTGGCGTGAAGTGGAACCCGCCATCTTCGGCACCCTGCTGGAACGTGCGCTGGACACCGACGAACGCCACGCCCTTGGCGCCCACTACACACCGCGTGCGTATGTGGAGCGCCTGGTGCTGCCCACCGTGGTGGAACCGCTGCGCGCCGACTGGGCCGACGCACAGGCCGCGGCCCTGGTGCTGGCCAAGGAAGCCGACACGCTGGAAGGCAAGAAGCGCAGCGACAAGCTGGCCGAGGCCCGCGCCGAGATCAAGCGCTTCCACCACCAGCTGTGCACCACACGCGTGCTGGACCCGGCCTGCGGCAGCGGCAACTTTCTGTACGTGACGCTGGAACACATGAAGCGCCTGGAAGGCGAGGTGCACAACCAGCTGGAAGCCCTGGGCGAAACCCAAACCCGGCTGGGCTTTGAAGGCGAGACGGTGACGCCGCAGCAATTGCTGGGCATAGAGATCAACGAACGCGCCGCGGCGCTGGCCGAACTGGTGCTGTGGATCGGCTACCTGCAATGGCACATCCGCACTTTCGGCAATACCAGCGTGGCGGAGCCGGTGATCCACGACTACGGGAACATCCAGCACCGTGACGCCGTGCTGGCCTATGACGGTCAGGAACCGATGTGCGACGCCGCCGGCAAGCTGGTGCAGCGTTGGGACGGCAAGACCTTCAAGTTGCACCCGGTGACGGGCGAGAAGGTGCCGGACGAGACGGCGCTGGTGCCGCAGTGGCGCTACCTGAACCCGCGGCCGGCGGAATGGCC
>JANOAM010000737.1:0-12427 GCA_031411215.1 Betaproteobacteria bacterium | reverse complement strand
TGGCAGCTGCGTGCTGGTGACGCTGGAAGGCACACGGCCGCTGCTGGTGGAAATTCAAGCCTTGGTGGACAGCGGCGGGCCTTCACCGCGCCGATTGAGTGTCGGCCTGGACCGTGACCGCCTGGCCATGCTGCTGGCGGTGCTGCACCGGCATGCGGGTGTGGCCTGCCTGGACCAGGACGTGTTCGTGAATGCGGTGGGTGGTGTGCGCATCGGCGAGCCGGCGGCGGACTTGGCTGTGCTGCTGGCTATCCAGGGTTCCTTGCGCGGCAAGGCCCTGCCGCGGGGGTTCATCGCCTTTGGAGAAGTCGGCCTGGCAGGTGAAGTGCGGCCTGCGCCGCGTGGCCAGGAGCGGCTGCGGGAAGCCGCCAAGCTGGGCTTCTCAGTCGCCGTGGTGCCCAAGGCCAACGCGCCCAAGAAGCCGATTGAAGGACTCACGATCCATGCGGTGGAGCGCATTGAGGAAGCCATCGAAGCCGTGCGTGGCTTGTAGGCTTGTTATCTGGCCAAGGTACCCCACGTGGTGGGCAGGCCGGTGCGGTCGGTGAGGAGCCTGCGATGTGGAAGCGTCTGTCGATGTTATGGGCCGTGGTGCGAGGCGACGCGCGCCTGCTGTGGCTGGCGCTGAAGCACCCGCTGTCGCCCGGTTGGCTGAAGCCGGCTGCGGCGCTGTTGGTGCTTTACCTGCTGTCACCTGTGGACCTGATCCCGGACGTCATTCCGTTCTTCGGGCTGGTGGATGACGCGGTGCTGATTCCGCTGGCCATCCGCTTCATCCTCAAACGGCTGCCGGAGCGGGTGCTGGGTGACATTCGCGGCGCCGTGCGTTGAGTCGCTGGCTGTAGCGCGGCAAAGGGCTGCGCGGGCCGGCCAGGGCGGGTGGGAGTCGGCGGTCGCCGCTGCGCGGCGACTTCCCTGCGCTGCTCGGGCTTGTGGTCCCGCCGTGGAACTCGCTGCGTTCGCTTCGCTCTCTGCGCTCAGACAATCACGGCGAGTCAGTTGACGAAGCGCGCTGTGCGCGCGGACCACAAGCCCTGTGCTGCTCGGCGCCGCCTGCGCCCGCCCTGGCCGGCCCGCACAGTCCTTTGCAACACCAGTCGTTGCGCGCCAAAGAGGGTGCGCGCCGACAGTGGTGGTTCAGCGGCCTGCCGCCTGTCGCGGACGCGCTACCAGCTGGCAGTTACACCTCGCGCCGTTCGCGCCACGTATTCGTCAGCCCGTACACCAACCGCCGCCACTCATTGCCCAACCTGTACGCATAGGTCGACAAGCGCTTCGTCCAGTGGAACTTGCGCCGCGGCGCACCCTGGCCTGGCGCGCCTATGGTGGACGCCACTTGGTCGTCGTGCCCGCAAGGCGTGGGCGTCACCAGGCGGTACTTGATGCCGAAGCGCCAGCCTTGGTCGAAGACATGGTCGTAGGGCAGGCTCATGGGCAGCAGGCCGCCGACAGGCCGCAGGTAGGCCTCGGCCGCACGCCGGTTCATCAGGTAGGCGCTGCTGCCGGTGACGCGGCTCAGCATCACCGCCAAGTGGTGTCCGGGCGCCAGTTCCAGCACCGGCTGCGGCGTGCCGCGGTGCACGGCGGAGAGCTTGGCCACGTCCCAGCGGTCGGGGTTCTGCATCAGGCCCGCCAGCACGGCGGGCAGCGTGGCATGCAGTTGCACGTCGTCTTCCAGTACCAGCGCAAAGCGGGCCTTGCTGGCCAGGAAGGCCCGCATCACCTGCACATGCGACAGGTAACATCCCAGCTCGCCCATCAGGGGCGGCATGCCGTGCTTGCGGCGGAACGCTGGTTCGTCCAGGCAGGCCCGCTGTGACTCGGTGAGCTGGCGGGCGTCCACCGCCGGCAGCCGCGTGAAGGGCAGGCCCAGGCGGTTCAGTTGCTCGCTCACGCGGGCCAGCCGGTCGGGCGCACGGTCGAGGTTGATCACCCATGTTTGCAAACCATTCATCTCGTCGATTTTGCGCGAAGGGGCGACCATGAACGCCATGCTGGGCTGGGCACTGGCCGCCGCTGCCGTGGCCGTGGGCTACACCGTCTATGGCTGGCCGGGTGTGTTGCTGGCCTTCAGTGTCATCGTGTTCTGGCTGCTGCTGCAGTTCAGCCGCGCGCTGCGCGCGCTGCGCAAAGCGGGCCGCAACCCGGTGGGCTCCGTGCCAAACGCGGTGATGTTCAACGCCAAGTTGCAGAAGGGCATGCGGCTGCCCGACGTGCTGAAACTCACCAAGAGCCTGGGCCGGCGCATCGGCGAAACCGAGAACCCCGAAACCTGGGCCTGGGCCGATGAGGGCGGTGACGAAGTGCAGGTGCAGTTGCAGGGTGGTTTGGTGACCACCTGGAACCTGATTCGCGCCGAAGCTCGACCCGCCTAAAATCCGCTGACTACTCTCGCCAAGAAAGAAGACACACCATGTCCATGTCCGACCGCGACGGCAAGATCTGGATGGACGGCCAACTGGTCGATTGGCGTGACGCCAAGATCCACGTGCTGAGCCACACGCTGCACTACGGCTGCGGCGCCTTCGAAGGTGTGCGCGCCTACAAGACGGACAAGGGCACAGCGATCTTCCGCCTGAAGGAGCACACCGAGCGCCTCTTCAACAGCGCCAAGATCCTGCGCATGAAGATCCCGTTCACGCCGGAGCAGGTCTCCGAAGCGCAGCGCCAGGTGGTGCGCGAAAACAAGCTGGAAAGCTGCTACCTGCGCCCGCTGACCTGGATCGGCGACCAGAAGCTGGGTGTCAGCCCCAAGGGCAACACCATCCATCTGATGGTGGCGGCCTGGGCCTGGGGCGCCTACCTGGGCGAAGAGGGTTTGAAGCGCGGCATCCGCGTCAAGATCAGCAGCTACACCCGCCACCACGTCAACATCACGATGACGCAGGCCAAGGCGGTCAGCAACTACACCAACAGCATCCTGGCCAACATGGAAGCCACGGAGGACGGCTACGACGAAGCCATGCTGCTGGACGCGTCCGGCTTCGTCTCCGAAGGTGCCGGCGAGAACCTCTTTGTCATCAAGAACGGTGTCGTCTACACACCCGACCTGAGCGCCGGCGCGCTGAACGGCATCACGCGCAACACCGTCTTCCACATCTGCCAGGACCTGGGCCTGAAGGTGGTGGAAAAGCGCATCACGCGCGACGAGGTCTACATCTGCGACGAAGCCTTCTTCACCGGCACGGCCGCGGAAGTGACGCCGATACGCGAGCTGGACCGCATCGAGATTGGCGCGGGCAGCCGCGGCCCCCTCACGGAAAAGATCCAGGCCGCGTTCTTTGACATCGTGGGCGGCCGCAATCCCAAGTACGCTGAATGGCTGACCTTGGTCTGAGGCTGAAATGAGCAACGACAACAAACCCGCTGTAGAACTGGCCGCTGCCGACCTGCAGGGCCCCGGCGTCACCTTCTGCCCCAACCCCAAGATGGCCTTGTGGAGCAACCACCCCAAGGTCTTCATCGACGTGGCCACCACGGGCGAAGGCCGCTGCCCTTATTGCGGAACCGTCTACCGGCTGAAGGCCGGCGAGCACGTGCATTCGCACTGAGCTTCAGTCCAGCACGTAGACCAGCGCCGTGCGCGGCGGCACCGTGAGCGTGCCGGTGGCCGCGTCCCATCGGGCGTCGCGCGCAGGCCGTTGGTCGGCGGCTGTTGAAGCGCGATGCACCGGGTGCAGCAGGAACGCGCGGCCGCGCAGCGTGGGCAGGGGCCACGTGGCAGTGCTGGTGCCCGTGTTGATGGCGTAGAGCAGTTCTGCAAAGCCACCACCCACCAGTCCCCGCGCGTCCAGGTGCCCCAGCAGCAGCGTCGGCAACTGATCGGGCCCGGTGTTGAACAGCGTCAGCCGCTTTTGCACGTCGTCAGACGTCGTGAGCCGGAACGCGCCGCTGCTGGCGCGGATCTTCAGCAGGTCCAGGAACGCATCCCGCGTGAAGTTGATGTCGGCCGGCGTGGGCTTGATGGCCGGGTCGGCCAGCAGCGGCTGCAGCAGCGGCCAGAAGCCGGCGCTGGTCTTCTCCGGCGGCAGGCCACTGCCCCAGCCGTTGTCTGTGTACGTCCAGTCCAGGCGGTTGAACCAGTCACCGCTGTCGTAGCTGTCGCGGTCACCGCTCTTGCTGCGCAGGATGTCCACCCCCGCGTGGAAGTAGGCCACGCCCTGGCTGAAGGCCGTGAGCGCCAGTCCCAGCACCTGCACACGGGCGCGGTCGGCGCCGGTCGTGTCGCGTGGCAGCTTGAGCGTGTTCAGGTCGAACAGCGTCTGGTTGTCGTGGTTCTCCACGTAGTTCACCACCTCGCCGGGCTGGCTGGCAAAGCCGGCGGGCTGGTTGCTGTAGACGATGTCGGCACCGCGTTTCACGGCACCGGTGTGCGTGGTCAGCCGGTAGTCGCGCAGCGTGCCGGCCAGGCCCAGGCGCAGCAGGTCAGCGGCTTGTGGCGTGGCCCCTGCGCCACCGCCCAGCCAGCCGGGGCGGGTGGCCGTTTCCTGCGGGTTGTCGCAGCAGCCGCCGCCGCGCGCGGCGTCGCGGCCGCGGTCGCTGAAGCTGGCGATGCCACTGCCGTTCAGGCTCAGCTGGCTGGCCTGCACAAAGCGCTGGCCGTCGGCAATCTCGCCGAAGTTCCAGCCCTCGCCGATCAGCGGGATGTGCCGGCCTGCGGCCTTGTCCACGGCCTTCTGCAGCCGTTCCATCGCGGCGCGCGGCTGGTGGCCCATCAGGTCAAAGCGGAAGCTGTCGATGCCGTAATCACGCGCCCAGATGACCGCCGTATCCACCATCAGCCGCTCCATCATGCGGTGCTCGGTGGCGCTGTTGGCGCAGCAGGTGGAGGTGGCGACCTGGCCCTTGGCGTCGAGCCGGTGGTAGTAGCCGGGCACGATGCGGTCCAGCACGCTCTTGGCGTTCAGGCCGCTGGCCGACAGGTGGTTGTAGACCAGGTCCATGCCCACGCGCAGGCCGGCAGCGTGCAGGGCCATCACCATCTGGCGGAACTCGAGCACACGCACGGCGCCGTCGTTGGCGTCGCTCGCGTAGCTGCCTTCAGGGGCGCCGAAGTGCAGCGGGTCGTAGCCCCAGTTGTAGCAATCGGTCGCGGCGCCAGCCATCGCGGCGGCCTGCTGCGCGGGGCTGTCCGGCGCGCCTTGCGGCGTGGCCGTGGTGCAGCCACGTTCGGGCACGGTGGCGAAGTCAAAGACGGGCAGCAGGTGCAGGTCCGTCACGCCTGCTGCGGCCAGGCGGCGCAGGTGCTGCATGCCGGCTGAGCCGGTCTGTGTGAAGGCGTTGTATTTGCCGCGCTGCGCTTCCGGCACGCTGGTGTCGCTGACCGAGAAGTCGCGCAAGTGCAGTTCGTAGATGACCATGTCGGTGGGCGCGTGCAGCGGCGCAGGCCGTGGTGCCTTCGCCCAGCCGGCGGGCTGGGTGGCTGGCGCGTCCAGGCGGCCCACCCAACTGCGGCGTGAGTCGGCTGTGAGGCTCAGCGAATACGGGTCCGTGACGCGGTTGCGCACCAGGCCGGTGTCGCGCATGTGCACGTCGACCAGGTAGGTGTAAGTCCGGCCGCTCAGATTGCCGGGTAGCTCGGCAGTCCAGATGCCGGTGCGGGTGTCGCGCGTCAGCGGTACTTCGCGCCGCGCCGCGTCTTCGCTGCCACGGTGCAGGCAAAGGGCCACACGCTGGGCGGTGGGTGCCCACAGGCGGAAGCGTGTGCTGCGTTTGCTGAGATGCACACCCAGCGAGGGCGCTGTCTCGGCCGCGGCGTACAAGTCGTCCAGCGCGCCCGCGGTCTGCAGCGCCGTCTGGCGGCGCAAGGCACCTTGCGGCCCACGTTCGCTGACCAGCAGCGGCCCTTGCAGCCACTTCGGCAGCGCACGCACGGCGGCCGCTGGCAGCCGCAGGTCCACGCCCGCACCCAGGTAGGCATGGCGCGCCGCAGCGTCGGCGCCGGGCGCGGTGGTCTCTCGGGCGAGTGCCTGTTTGAAGCCGGGGCCTTCGATCTCAAAGCGGCTGTCTGCGGCGGCCGCGCCCGGCCAGCGGATTCGCTGGCGGTCCATGACCACGGCGTTGGCTTCCATGCGCTGGGCGCTGGGCTGCAGCACACGCCAAAGGTCCTGGCGGTCGCAGTCGGACAGCGCTGCAGCGGCCAGTGAGGGCAGAAGGGCCAGCGCAAGGAGAGCGGTTCGAATCATGGTGGCAATGTAGCGATACTTCACGCCCCGGCCGGCCAGGCCGTTTGGCTGCCGGCAGCCACGACACCCATGCTCCACCGCACCCTGCCGGCTCTAGTCGCGCTGCTACTGACCGGCACGGCGGTCCTTGCGCAGAACACGCTGGACACCCGTTCCATTGCCGCCAGCCAGCGCAGCAGCCCCTTGACCGCAGGCTGGCAACAGGGCGCGTTCATGGAAATCTTCGTGCGTGCCTGGCGCGACAGCAACGGGGACGGCATCGGCGACCTCAAAGGCCTGACACAAAGCCTGGACTACCTGAAGGACCTGGGCATCAAAGGCCTCTGGCTGATGCCCATCATGAAGAGCGCAGACGGTGACCACGGCTATGCCACCACCGACTACCGCGACATCGCGCCCGAGTACGGCACGCTGGCCGACTTCGACGAACTGCTGCACCAGGCCCACCAGCGCGGCATGGGTGTCATCGTGGACTACGTGATCAACCACAGCGCCGCGACGCACCCCTTCTTCCAGGAAGCGCTGAAGGGCCCGGGCAACTCCTTCCGCAGCTGGTACGTGTGGAGCGAAGAAGCGCCTCCGGACTGGCTCATCTGGGACCAGTACCCCTGGTACCACGCAGCCGCCAAACCCTGGACCTGGACCGGCAAGCTCAAGGACATGCCGCCTGTGGCGGCCGGTGCCAAGGACTTCTATTTCGGCGCCTTCGGCCCGCACATGCCGGACTTCAACTTCAACAACCCGGACGTGCTGGCCTACCACCTGGACAGCCTGCGGTTCTGGCTCAACCGCGGGCTGGACGGTTTCCGGCTGGACGCCGCGCCGCACCTGGTGGAGAACAACGCCAGGGACTGGATGGACCAGCCGCAGAGCCGCGTGCTCATCAAGCAGGTGCAGGACGAGATCAAGCGTTACGACAAGCGCTACGTAGTCTGCGAAGCCACCCACGGGCAACAACAGTACGGCGACCCTGCGGTCTGCGGCGGCGCCTTTGCTTTCGAGCTCAGTGGCCAGCTGGTGGGCGCGGCCTTGGGCAAGCCCGAGGCGGTGCAGCAACTGGCGGATTACTTCCGCAGTGCCAGCCCGACCATGGCCACCTTCATCAGCAACCACGACCGTTTTGCAGGCGCGCGCCTGTGGGACCAGGTCCAAGGCGACGAGCGCGCCTACAAGGTGGCCGCTGCCGGCTACCTGCTGCAGCCGGGCACACCCTTCATCTACTACGGCGAGGAAATCGGCCAGGCCGGGCTGACCAGCCTGCAAGGCGACCCGTCCTTGCGCAACCCCATGAGCTGGACCGCGGACCCGGTGACGGCCGGCTTCACCACGGGTCAGCCTTTCCGGCCCTTGTCGCCCAACGCCGCGACACACAACTTGGCCGTGCAGCAGCGCGACCCGGGCTCCATCCTCAACTTCTACAAGGTGATGCTGAAGCTGCGCAACACGCTGCCTTCGGTGGCACAAGGCAGTTTCGAAGGCAGCTTTTCGCAGGGCTTGGTGCTGGGCTGGCAGCGCAAGTGGGCGGACGGCGCGCAGCGTGAGCACACCGTGACGCTCATCAACTACGGCAAGCGGCCCGCTGCGGCCGACATGACGGGCCTGCCCGCCGGTGCGCGCCTGGTGTCCGCGCATCCGGCCGGCGGCGCCACCGCCACCAAGGCCAACGGCGAAGGCAAGGCCACGCTGCTGCTGGCGCCGCAGTCGGTGCGGGTGCTGGTGGTGGAGACCGGGCCCATGAAGAAGGTGTCGTCAGCGAAAGCGCCAACCAGGAAGGCGCCGGCCAGGCCCACGAAGAAGGCCGTCAAGAAGACTGCGAAGAAGCCGTAGCCGTCTGGCGTGCAGTGGCCACGGTCACGGCCTTCAGCCGCGGCGCCAGTGACTTGTCCACCATGGCCCAGTTGAAGCGCCAGTTCCAGTTGCCCTGCGCGGTGCCGGGCCGGTTCATGCGGTGGTCGCTGCCCAGGCCCAGCAGATCCTGCAGTGGCGCCAGGGCCAGGCAGGCGACGGAGGACATCGTCGCGCGCCACAGGGCCTCGTGCACCGGCGCATCACCGTCCTGGGCGTCCAGCCCCAGCACGGCCGCCGCCGTGGTGCGGCCCTGGGCTGTGGTGCCCTGCCACCAGCCGCGCACCGTGTCGCTGTCGTGTGTGCTGGTGTAGGCCAGCGCATGCGGCGTGTGGTGGTGCGGCATGAAGGGGTGGTCAGCGCCGAACATCATGCCTTCGTAGACGATGCGCATGCCGGGGAAGCCGAAGCTGTCTCGAATGTCGATCACGTCATGTGTTATGTTGCCCAGGTCTTCGGCGACGATGGGCAACTTGCCAAGGACCTTTTCGATGGCGTGGAACAGCGGCTTGCCCGGACCGGGCGCCCAGTGGCCTTCACGCGCCGTGGGGCTGCTGGCGGGCACCTCCCAGCAGCCCGCGAAGCCGCGGAAGTGGTCTATGCGCAGGATGTCGGCATGTGCAAAGGCCCGCTTCACGCGCGCCACCCACCAGGCATAGCCTTCACCCGCCATGCGGTCCCAGCGGTACAGCGGGTTGCCCCAGCGCTGACCGTCGGGTGTGTAGCTGTCGGGTGGCACGCCGGCCACGGCGGTGAGCTGGTGGTTTGCGTCCATCTGGTACAGGTCGGGCCGCGCCCAGACATCCGCGCTGTCATGCGCTACGAAGATGGGCATGTCGCCCATCAGCAGCACACCACGTTCGTTGGCGTAGGCGCGCAAGGCCGACATCTGTTCGTCAAAACACCACTGCGCAAAAGCGTGTTCGGCTCGCTCGCGAGCTAACTGCTTTTTTGCCTTCGCCAATGCGGCAGCTTCGCGTTGGATGAGCGGCGCTTCCCAGGCCCACCAGGGCTGGCCGCCGTGCGCGTCTTTCAGCGCGGCGAAGAGCGTCCATTCCGCCAGCCAGCTGCGTTCGCGGCGTTGCCAGCGTTCAAAGGCTGCGCGATCGTCGGCGTTGCCATGGGTGAAGAAGCCGGCGGCCGCTTCGCGCAGGCGCTGCCAGCGCCAGGGGATGACGCGGTCGTAGTCCGCACGCGCCTTGTCAAAACGTGGTGGCTTGGCGATGGACTCCGCCGCAAGCCAGCCGCGGTCCACCAGCGGCTGCAGGGCCACCATCAGCGCGCTGCCGGCAAAGGCGGAAGGGCACTGGTAGGGCGAATTGCCGGGCCCCACCGGGTTCACCGGCAGCATCTGCCAGACGCGTTGCCCGGCGTTGGCCAGCCAGTCGACGAAACGGCGGGCCTGCTCGCCCGCGTCACCCAGGCCATGCGGGCCGGGCAAGGAAGTTAGGTGCAGCACCACGCCAGCGCGGCGCTCGCTCAGATCCAGGGTGTTCTTCTTCATGCGCGGCAGGCTTGTAGTTGCGGCGTCAAATGGAGATCTGACGATGTAGTATTGCTACATCGGGGAATCCCTTGGGTGATGCTAAGTCCATGATTTTCAAGGCTTTGGCGATCCGGATCTGGGTTGAAGCCCGGTTGTTGCATGGGGGTGGCGCTTGTATATTCTCTACAGACCGGGTGCCCGGAGCGGAGACAAAAAAGTGGCAGACGTGAAACTGGCCGGGGTCGGCAAGGCCTACGGCGACGTGAAGATCCTCAAGGGCATCAACCTGGAGATCCGCGACGGCGAGTTCATGGTCTTCGTGGGCCCCAGCGGTTGCGGCAAAAGCACCTTGCTGCGCACCATCGCCGGGCTGGAAGACATCACCGAAGGCACGCTCACCATCGGCGGCCGGGTGGTCAACGACGTGCCGCCCGCCGAGCGTGGCATTGCCATGGTCTTCCAGAGTTATGCGCTGTACCCGCACATGAACCTGTTCGACAACATGGCCTTCGGGCTGAAGCTGGCCAAGGTGCCGCAGCCGGAGATTGAAACCGCCGTCAACAACGCGGCCAAGATCCTGCACATCGAACACCTGCTGCAGCGCAAGCCCAAGGACCTGTCGGGCGGCCAGCGCCAGCGGGTGGCCATAGGCCGCGCCATCGTGCGCAAGCCCGAGGTGTTTCTGTTCGACGAGCCGCTGTCCAACCTGGACACCGCGCTGCGCGTGAAGATGCGTTACGAATTCGCCAAGCTGCACGAGCAGTTCAAGACTACGATGGTCTACGTGACGCACGACCAGGTGGAGGCCATGAACCTGGCCGACCGCATCGTGGTGCTGCAGGCCGGCCGCATTGAACAGGTCGGTGCGCCACTGGAGTTGTACGAACACCCCTGCAACCTGTTCGTGGCCGGCTTCATCGGCAGCCCGGGCATGAACTTCATTGATGCGGGAGTGACGGAAGCCAGCAGCAGCGGCGCCACCGTGAAGCTGGGCGGCGGCGAGGTCATCCGCTGCGCCGTGGACGCGTCCAGCGCCAAGCCGGGCGACAAGGTCAAGCTGGGCGTGCGGCCCGAGCACCTGCGCGCCGGTGTGGCACACAACGCGCTGGCCACCAGGGTGACCTTCGTCGAAAGCCTGGGCAGCATGACCTACGCCTACTGCAGCAACCCGGGTGTGGACGACGTCATCACCTGCGCGCTGGAAGGCGACAAGCAGGTGGGTAACGGAGAAGCGCTGCCGCTGTCCGTGCCGGTGGACAAGACCTACCTCTTCAACGCCGAAGGCCGTGCCTTCCCGCGGCTGGTGGCTCAGCGCCAGCAGCATGCGGCCTGACAAGGCGCTGCCGCTCGTCGCGGCAGGCCTGCTCTTCGCGTTCGCAGCCCATGCGCAGCAGGCTACTCCGCTGCGCCTGCTGGTCTGGATCAACGGCGACAAGGGCTACAACGGTCTGCAGAAGGTGGGCGACGCCTTTGCCAGGGAAAGCGGTGTGCAGGTGGTGGTGCAACACCCCGAAGGTGCGCCCGACAAGTTCCAGGCCGCGGCCGCCGCGGGCAAGGGCCCAGACATCATGTGCTGGGCCCACGACCGTGTCGGAGAGTGGGCCAAGTCCGGCCTGGTGGTGCCCGTGCGGCCGGGCAAGAAGCTGCGCGATGAGATCGACGAGTCCGCCTGGAAGGCCTTCAGCTACCGCGGGCAGACGTGGGGATACCCGATCGCCATCGAAGCCATCGGACTCATCGTCAACAAGGCTCTGGTGCCCGCGCCGCCGGCCAGCTTTGAAGAAGTCATCGAGATCGACAAGAAGCTGAAGGCGGGCAGCGGCGGCAGCAAGAGCGCCATCCTCTGGGCCTACAACAACAGCTTCTTCACCTGGCCGCTGCTGGCCGGGCCGGGTGGCTTCATCTTCGGCCGCAACGCGCAGGGCGAACTGGACCCCAAGCAACTGGGCATCAACAACGCCGGCGCGCTGCAGGGCGCGGTCATGTTGGACAAGCTCGTGAAGGACGGCCACATGCCCAAGGGTGCGCGCTACAGCGAGATGGAAAGCGCCTTCGCCAAGGGCCAGGTGGCGATGATGATCAACGGCCCCTGGGCCTGGGACAACGTGAAGAAGGTCGGGATCGACTTCACGGTGGCACCGGTCCCCGGCATTGGCGGCAAGCCCGGCAAGCCGTTCGTGGGCGTGCTGGGCTGCATGATCACAGCGCCCAGCAGGATCAAGGACGTGGCGCGCGAATTCCTGGAAAACCACCTGCTGAAGGTCGATGCGC
Organism: Betaproteobacteria bacterium; assembly: GCA_031411215.1. GTDB lineage: Bacteria > Pseudomonadota > Gammaproteobacteria > Burkholderiales > Burkholderiaceae_C > Rubrivivax. The sequence continues at coordinate 640 of JANOAM010000737.1, read as the reverse complement.
TGAAGACCGTGGCCGCCGATGTGCCGCTGGGTGTGCCCGCCAACAAGGCCTACTACGCCGAGCTGAGCGCCGACCCGAAGATTGCCGCCACCATGGCCAACGCGCGTGCGGGTGAGCCCATTCCCAACATCCCCGAAATGGGCCGCTTCTTCCCGGCCATGGACGCCGCGTTCGAAGCCATCACCAACGGCCGCCAGTCGCCCAAGGACGCCCTTGAAGGCGCGGCGGCGCGCATGAAGCAATAGTCATGGCCCCCCCCCGTAGCGCCTTCGGCGTTCCCCCCCAGGGGGGCGCACCCAGCGGCCCGGCAAAGTCGGTTCTGCGGCTGCTGCTTGGGGGCGCCGTGGTCACGCTCTTCGCCCTGCTGCTGCTGTGGCTGGTCTTCAGCCTGTGGACCGCCGGCCAGCCCATGACCGCCGTGGGCGTGCTGGCCTTCGGTGCCAGTGCGATCTACGTCTACGGCACGTCGCAGACCGTGGCCTGGAAGTACCTGTTCCCCGGTGTCGCCGGCATGCTGCTGTTCGTGGCCTTCCCACTGCTGTACACGGTGCAGATCGGCTTCACCAACTACTCGTCCAGCAACCTGCTGGAAGAAGCGCGCTCACGTGCCTATCTGCTGGACCAGACGGTGGCCGACGAA
>JANOAM010000736.1:0-5240 GCA_031411215.1 Betaproteobacteria bacterium | reverse complement strand
GTGGCTGGCGATCAGCGTGATGGTGCCGGCCTCGGGCTTGCCCTTGGCCAGGCGTTCGGCCGGCATTTCAATGCCGTGGTCGCAGCTGTTGCGCACCAGGTGGGTCAGCGGGTCGGTGATCTTTTCCACCAGGCCCTTGTCGAGCTCGGTGGCTTCACCGACCTGCACCAGTTCCACCTTCTTGCCCAGCTTGCCAGCCAGGTCGCGCAGCATGCGCGGGAAGCGGCTGAAGACCAGGCTCATGGGGATCATGCGGATGCCCATGACGGCTTCCTGCAGGTCCCGTGTGTTGCGTTCCAGGTCGGCCAGGCCGCTGGCCAGCTGCTGGTGCAGCGCGGTATCCACGTCCTTGCTGTTCTGCGCCAGCATGGCCTGTGTGATGACGAGTTCGCCGACCAGGTTGATGAGCTGGTCCACCTTGTCCACGCTGACACGCAAGGTGCTGGACTCGGCGGCCGCGGCGGCCTTCTCGACCTTGGGGGCGGCGGCCGCGGGCTTGGCAGCGGCCGGGGCCGCGACAGGGGTGGCGGTGAGCGCTGGTGCACCGTCCACCGGTGCACCGGGGGCGTCTTCGAAGAAGCCATAGCCGGGGTCCTTGGTGGCGGCCTGGGACTCGTCCGGCAGTGGCGCACCGGGGGCGCCTTCGTGGAAACCGTAGCCGTCACCCAGCGGCATCAGTTGCACGTGTTCGCGCGCCACATGGAAGCCGAAGAGGTCGATGAGGTCGTTGTCCGTAGACGTGGTCAGCACCTTGAAGCGGCGCACGCCGTCGGCGTCGCGGCCGGCGTCCAGCGGCTCGATGGTGCCCAGGTTGGTGATTTCCTTGAACAGGTCCACCAGGTTGTCGGCGACGCTGGGGTCGGGCAACGGGCCGACACGCAGCTCCAGCGCGCGCACGCCGCTGGGGGGCGCGGCGGCCGGCATGGGTGTGGAGACGGCAGCCGCGGTGGGGGCCTGCGCAGCCGGCGTGGCCGGTGCAGCGGGGGCCTGGCCGTTCACGTGGCCGCGGATGGCAGTCAGCAGGTCCGTGGTGTCGACGGCGCTGGCGCCGCTGCCCTGGTGGCGGCCCAGCATGGCCTTCAGCGCGTCGCCGCTGGCCAGCAGCACGTCCACCATGCCGGCGTTGGGCGCCAGTTCGTGGCGGCGCAGCTTGTCCAGCAGCGTTTCCATCTGGTGGGTCAGCTCGGCCACGTCGGAAAAGCCGAAAGTGGCCGCGCCGCCTTTGACGGAATGCGCGCAGCGGAAGATGGCGTTGAGCTCTTCGTCGTCGGCGGCCACAAGGTCGATCTTCAGGAGCATCTGCTCCATGGTGTCCAGGTTCTCGCCGGCTTCTTCAAAGAAGACCTGGTAGAACTGGCTGAGGTCGATGCCGGCCGACAGATGGCCGCCCTCGTTGGTCATTTCACCCATGTCGTGTCTCCAGGCTCAGCGAATGACCTTGCCGATCACTTCCACCAGCTTGGCGGGATCGAAGGGCTTGACCAGCCAGCCGGTGGCGCCTGCGGCGCGGCCAGCCTGCTTCATCTGGTCGCTGCTTTCGGTGGTCAGGATCAGGATGGGCGTGCTCTTGAACTTGGGGTTCTCGCGCAGCTTCTTGGTCAGGCCTATGCCGTCCAGGCGTGGCATGTTCTGGTCGGTCAGCACCAGGTTGAAGTCGCGGCTGTTGGCCTTTTCGTAGGCGTCCTGGCCATCCACCGCCTCGACGACGTTGAAGCCGGCGTTCTTGAGGGTGAAGGCAACCATTTGGCGCATGGAAGCGCTGTCGTCAACGGCGAGGATCGAGTGCATGGGGTCTGCTCCGGGGGAATTCGAGTGTTCTGGGGCTGGGCGTGGCGGGTGCGTCGCGGTGCGTCGTGTGCGGCGGTCAGAAGAGTTCGACGCTGCCGGCGTCCATCTCGTCCTGTGTCACCGGGTTGGGGCGCAGCGGCCCTTCCTCGATGACTGCGACGCCGTCCTCGTCGTCGCCCATGGTCTGGCTGGCCAGGCGGTCGGCGCAGTTGCGCAGCCGCTTGGAGGTGTGCGACACCAGTTGCGAGGCCATGTCCTGGAACTGCATCGCGGTGATGGCGCTGGCCATGTGTTCCATGGCCTTGTGCAACTGCGGCGTGGCCACGGTGGTGCGTGTCGCTCCGTCGTCCAGCAGCGTGCGCAACTCTCCGCTGGCGCCGTAGAAGTGATCCATCAGGGAGTCGCAGGCGTCGCTCAGCAGGCGCTGCAGGCGTTCGAGATCGTTGCTGGCCACCATCAGGTGGTCCTGCAGATCGGCCGCCGCAAGCAGGCTCATCGCGCAGCTGTCCGGCGGGGGTGATTCGTCCTGGGCAAGCATCCGTTCTCCGAGGGGTTGGCCTGTTCGGGTCGGACAGCCGGGTGCCCCGAAAGCCGGGCCACCCGGCGGTCCGGGGTTGTCTGTCAGCGCATTTTCGGCAGCACCCCACCGGACATTGAGGAGAAGATCAGCGCAAAGGCCCCGCTTTTTTGCCCCGAGGGCATCGCCGACGCGCGGAAGCGGCCGGAACCCCCGCAGGCTTTGCGATACTGAACAGATGAATTCCCCCGTCCAGGCGCCCGCACGCAGCATCCGGCTGCTCCACCTGGAAGACTCCGATCTGGACCACGCGCTGGTGCTGGCCCACCTGAAGCGCGGCGCGCTGCAGGTGGAGGAACGCCGCATCGAGACACGCGCCGAACTCCTGGCCGCGCTGGACCAGCCCTGGGACCTGGTGCTGTCGGACTACAACCTGCCTGGCTTTTCCGGCCTGGAAGCGCTGCAGCTGCTGCGCGACCGTGAGGCTGCCGGTGCCGAGCCGCTGCCCTTCATCCTGGTGTCCGGCCAGATTGGCGAGGACACGGCGGTGGAAGCCATGCGCAACGGTGCCGCCGACTACCTGCTCAAGAACAACCTGTCGCGCCTGGCCGTGGCGGTGGAACATGCCATTGCCACCAGCGAGCTGAAGCGCGCACGTGTCCGTGCCGACCAGGAGCTGCAGGCCTCGCGCCACCGCTTGTCGGAACTGGCGCAGCACCTGCAGACCAGCGTGGAGGCGGAACGCCATGCCATCGCGCGCGAGATCCATGACGACGTTGGCGGCTCGCTCACGGCGCTGAAGTTCGAACTGGACTGGATACGCCGCCACGCCGGCGCGCCGGACGTGCAGCAGCGTGCGGTGTCGGCGCTGGAAACGGTGACCCATGCCATCGAATCCAGCCAGCGCATCATGCAGAACCTGCGTCCGGCCATCCTGGAACAGGGCCTGGTGGCGGCGCTGCAGTGGATGACGCAGAGTTTTGAAAAGCGCACCGCCATCATCTGTGAATTCCGCGCCGGTGCCGGTCTGGACGGCCGCGCCCTGCCCACCGGTGTGCCGCTGGTGGCCTACCGCACGGTGCAGGAAGCGCTGACCAATGTCAGCAAACACGCCCAGGCCACGCGTGTGGTGGTGGACGTGTCATTGACGGGCAGTGAGACGGGCGGCGTGCTGTCGCTGGAAGTCAGCGACAACGGCATCGGCCTGGGCCGCGCGGACCTGGCCAAGGCGCGCAGCTTCGGCATCCGCGGCCTGCACGAACGGGCGTCCACGGTGAGTGGCTGGATCGACCTCAGCAGCGGCGCCACGGGCACCTCGCTGATCCTGTCCGTGCCGCTGGATGCCGGCTTGCCGGGCGCTGACGAGAGCGCCGAACGGCAGGCCGCCGACGACCCCGAAACCGCCGAGTGGACCGGGCACTAGCCTTCAGACTGCACCCCCAATGACCGACGTCATCCTTTGCGACGACCATGCCCTGATCCGCCGCGGCATACGCGACACGCTGTCCGACGCACCCGACATCCAGGTCGTGGGCGAGGCCGGTGACTACGGTGAACTGCGCACGCTGTTCCGCAACCTGTGCGCACCCGGCAGCGGCCGGGTCGTGCCCTGTGACGTGCTGGTGCTGGACATCAACCTGCCTGGCCGCAGCGGGCTGGACGTGCTGCACGCGTTGAAGGACGAAGGCTCACCAGTGAAGGTGCTGGTGGTCAGCATGTACCCGGAGGACCAGTACGCCATCCGCGCGCTGCGCGGTGGCGCCTTCGGCTATGTCAACAAGGGCGGTGACCCGCAACTGCTGGTGCAGGCCGTGCGCACGGTGTCGCAGGGCCGCAAGTACGTGACGCCGGAAATCGCGCAGATGCTGGTCGAAAGCCTCACCGCGCCCAGCAGTGACCAGCCGCACATGACGCTGTCGGACCGTGAATTGCAGACCCTGGTGATGATCGCGTCGGGCAAACGCCTGGCCGACATCGCCAATGACCTGACACTGAGCCCCAAGACCGTGTCGGTCTACCGCGCGCGCGTGCTGGAAAAGCTGGGCCTGGCCAACAACGCCGAGCTGACCGTCTACGCCATCCGCAACGGTTTGGTTGGAGAGTGAGCACCTCCGCGCTGCGCCCACCGGTGGCGCTGGACGACCCGGTGGGCATGCGCCATGCCGGCCGTGAACTGCTGAGCCTGGCGCTGATGGATTCGCGCAACCACCTGCTGGCACGGCTGGCCTTGAACGAGTCCACCGCCAGCCTGCACCGCGCCGTGGAGGCGGGCTGGTACCTGGAGCACTGGATCGCCTGCCACCCGCAGCGCAACCGCGGCGAAGCCTGTGACGACAGCGCCGTGCGCCTGGCCGGGCTGGAGCCTTCGGTGGGCCACTGGCGCAGCGGCACCGGCCCACCGCCGACGCCGGAACAGGTGCGGGACTACCTGGCCGCGACGCTGGAAGTGACGCTGGACCTGCTGGCCACCACCGCGGACGAAGACCAGGCGCTGCACTTCTATCGACAGAGCCTGCTGCATGAAGACCGCCTGAGCGAAGCCTGGGACGAAGCCCGCCGCGCCGGCCAGCCCGCCAGCCGCGTGCAGCGTGAGGCGCTGTGGATGCCGGCGCAGCGCTGGTCCCTGGGCAGCGCGCCCGGCGGTTATGTGCCGCTGCTGGAACGCTGGGCGCACGAGGTGGACGTGCCGGAATTCGAGATAGACGCGCAGCCGGTCAACTGGGCGCAGTACGTGGAATTTGCCGAGGACGGCGGCTACGACCGCGCCGAGCTGTGGTCGGCCGACGGCTGGGCCTGGGTGCGTGCCGAAGGCCGCCGCGCGCCGGCCCACGTCGAACAGCTGCGTGGCGCCGTGCTGCTGGAACGGGGCGGCGGCATGCAGCGCGCCGCCGCTGGCCAACCGGTGATGCACGTGGCCCTGCATGAGGCTGAAGCC
>JANOAM010000735.1:0-3188 GCA_031411215.1 Betaproteobacteria bacterium | reverse complement strand
CTGATGGAAGTGCGGCGTGGCCCGCAAGTGATGGTCGGTTTCCCGGCGCTGATCGACCGCGGCAGTCACGTCGAGATTGAAGTCTTCGACGAACCCGACATCGCCGCCGCCAAGCACCGCGCCGGCCTGCGCCGCCTGGTGGCGCTGCAGCTGAAAGAGCCGCTCAAGTACCTGGAAAAGAACATCCCCGGTCTGCAGCAGATGGCCGCTTACTACATGCCGCTGGGCACGATGGAAGAACTGCGCGACCAGCTCATTGGCGTGGCCGTGGACCGCGCCTTCCTGGCCGATCCGCTGCCCTCGGACGAGCCCGGTTTCAAGACCCGCGTAGACGAAGGCCGTGCGCGGCTGAACCTCATCGCGCAGGAAGTGGCCCGCCAGGCGCTGGCGGTGCTGACAGACCACGCGGCCGCCCTGCGCAAGCTCAAGGACAGCAAGCCGCCGAAGGACGTGGCGGACGACATCCAGGCCCAGCTTCAGCGTCTGGTGACCAAGCAGTTTCTGCTGCAGACGCCGTGGGCCGCGCTGCAGCACCTGCCGCGGTACCTCAAGGCAGTGGTGCTTCGGCTGGACAAGCTGCGGGGCGACCCGGCACGTGACGCCACACGCCTGGCTGAACTGCGGCCGCTGGAACAGCGCTGGGTGCGCCGCCTGGCGGAACTGAAGGGCGCTGGCCACGCGCGCATGGACGAATACCGCTGGCTGCTGGAGGAATTGCGTGTCAGCCTGTTCGCGCAGGAGCTGCGCACGCCGCAGCCGGTCAGCACCAAGCGCCTGGACAAGGCCTGGGCCCAACTGGCGGGTTCCTGATCCGCAGCCCGGCCGTAACTGCAAGGAACCGGCGCCGTGAAATCCACCCGTCTCGGGGGGAGGGTTGTCCCGATGCTCCCCGGCGCGCCCTGTTCAAGGGCGGCGGCCTCCCTAGAATGCAAGGTTGCCCGCCCTTCGGATTGGAACCGCCAGTCCCTGAGCGGCCTGCTTCACCGGCCACAAGCCGGGCTGATTCCCGGAGGTGACTTCGTGAGCATTCGACTTTGGGCCCTGGCGCCCTTGGCTATGTCGCTGGCGTTGGGCGTGCATGCCCAGACGGCCGCGTCCGCCAAGCCCGACGCCAAGGCAGACCCCAAGGCCGACGAGGCGGCTGCGGCCATGGAGCGCGCCAAGCGCCAAGCTGCTGGCCCCATGCGCGTCATCCTGGAAGCCAGCAAGGGCAAGCGGCCTGCCGCCGAGCCCGCTGCCGCGCCGCCGGTGAGCGATTCCGCCAGCGTGCGCACGGTGGCCTCACGCAGCCCGCTGACGCCCGAGATCACCGTGCGCAGCGTGCCGGCGCCGCAGGCCGCCGCACCCGAGCCCGCCCCGGCGCCCTTGGTCCCGGCACCCGCGGCTTCGCCAGTGTCGACCCAGGTCACGCTCAGTTCGGAATCGCTGCGGTCTCCCGGTATGGCCACGGTTCCCGGCCTGGAACGTGCGACGGCAGCGGCCGTGCCCAACCTGTCTGCCGCGCAGTTGACGCTGCCCCAGTTGATGGACGCCAAGGCCAAGCCCAAGCTGGTCAGCCGGGTGGACCCCGAGTTGCCGCAACGGCTGCTGGACGACCTGGGCCGCAACGCCGTGGTGGCCGTGGACCTGACCATACGGGCCAACGGCACGGTGGCGTCCGTGGGCATGGTGACCGCCGTGCCGCAGCGCCTGCAGCGCGCCGTGACCAGTGCGCTGGAGCAGTGGCGCTTCGAGCCGCTGGCCAGCGACCGTGTTCACCGCATCGAACTGGTGTTCAACGGCGAATAGACCACCGCACCTGGGTGTCTAGCCGCGCAGCAGCGTCAGTGCGCGGTCCATGCCGCCTTCGGTGATGGACAGCATGGCCTGCTCGCGCACGGCCGGCTTGGGGTGGAAGGCAATCGACAGGCCCGCCACGCCCATCATGGGCAGGTCGTTGGCGCCGTCACCCACGGCGATGGCCTGGCTGGGCGGCACGCCCATCAGCTCGCACACCTCCAGCAGCACGCGGCGTTTTTCGGCACCGTCGACGATTTCGCCCCAGGGCCGTTCCAGCAACAGGCCGGTGAGTGCGCCGTCCACCACTTCCAGCAGGTTGGCGCGGGCAAAGTCCAGCTTCAGCCGCGCCCGCACGCGTTCGCTGAAGAAGGTGAAACCACCGCTGACCAGCAGCGTCTTCAGGCCCGCAGCCTGGCAGGCCTGCACAAAGGTCTGCACACCGTCGTTGATCTTCAAGCGCCGGTCATAGACCTCCTGCAGCGCCGTCACCGGCACGCCGCGCAGCAGGGCCAGTCGGCGCCGCAAGCTGTGTTTGTAGTCCGTGATCTCGCCGCGCATCGCGGCTTCGGTGATGGTGGCCACTTCGGCTTTTCGGCCCACCACTTCCGCGATCTCGTCTATGCATTCGATATTGATCAGCGTGCTGTCCATGTCGAACGCGACCAGCTTGAAGTCGCTCAACTTGAGCGGCGGCACAAAGCCACGCACAAACAGGCCAGGTTCAACTTCGCGCGCGTTCATGCGTCTTCCTTGATGGGGGTGCCCAGCGATCGCAGCAGGTCACGCAGGTAGTGAGCACGGTCGGCTGGCGCGCTGATCTCGCGTTCGATGCGCAGCTTGTCATTGCCGGCCAGCTTGATGGCGCGGTTCTTCTGCACCAGCTGGATGATGCGCTGCGCGTCCACCGGCGCCTGGGGCCGGAAGGTGATGCTCATCAGCTTGGGGCCGGCGTCTATCTTCTGCACGCCGTAGGGCTTGGCCAGCACCCGCAGCCGGTGGGTGTCGAACAGCGTCTGGCCCTGCGCGGGCAGCTTGCCAAAGCGGTCGGTGATCTCTTCCAGCAGGTTGTCGATCTGCTCGGGCTTGTCTGCCGTGGCCAGGCGCTTGTAGAGGTTCAGGCGCACCTGCACATCCGGGCAATAGGCGTCGGGCAGGAGCGCCGGTGCGTGCAGGTTCACGTCCGTCGTGGCGCCGAAGAAGCCGGTGGGCGAGAGCAGATCAGGTTCCTTGCCCGCCTTGAGGGCCCGCACGGCTTCCGAAAGCATCTCGTTGTAGAGCTGGAAACCGACCTCCATCATGTTGCCGCTCTGGTGGTCGCCGAGCACTTCGCCCGCGCCGCGGATCTCCAGGTCGTGCATGGCGAGGTAGAAGCCCGAGCCGAGTTCCTCCATGCTCTGGATCGCGTCCAG
>JANOAM010000734.1:0-4170 GCA_031411215.1 Betaproteobacteria bacterium | reverse complement strand
TGAACTCGCACGCCGCGCCGGCCGACGCCGCGCTGCAGCGCTTCCACGCGATGTTCCGCGCCGAGCCGCTCGTCATCGATACCTGGTTCGCGCTGCAGGCCGGCGCGCCCGAGGCCGACGGGCGCGTCTTCGCGCGCTTCAAGCAGTTGCTCGAGCACCCCGACTTCTCGCTGCGGAATCCGAACCGCGCGCGCGCGCTGCTGCTCGCGCTGTACTCGCGCAACCCGGCGGCGTTCCACCGCGTCGATGGCGCAGGCTACGCGTGCTGGGCCGAGCAGTTGCTGGCCATCGACCCGCTGAATCCGCAGCTGGCGTCGCGCCTGGCGCGTGCCATGGACCGCTGGAGCGCCCTGGCCGAGCCCTACCGCAGCGCCGCGCGCGAGGCCATTGCCCGCGTCGCTGCCAAGCCCGACCTCAGCAACGACGTGCGCGAAGTCGTCACCCGGGCGCTGGAGCAGGCATGAAACGCGTCAGCCTCACCCAGTACCTGGTCGAGCAGCAGCGTGAACATGGCCGCATCCCAGGCCAGTTGCGGCTGTTGATCGAAGTCGTGGCGCGGGCTTGCAAGCACATCGCCATCAGCGTCAACAAGGGCGCCCTGGGTGACGTGCTGGGCAGCGCCGGCACCGACAACGTGCAGGGCGAGATCCAGAAGAAGCTGGACGTCATCAGCAACGAGGTGCTGATCGAGGCCAACGAATGGGGCGGCCACCTCGCGGCTATGGCCAGCGAGGAAATGGACAGCATCCACGTGGTGCCCAACCGCTACCCGCAAGGCGAGTTCCTGCTGCTGTTCGACCCGCTGGACGGCAGCAGCAACATCGACGTGAATGTCTCCATCGGCACCATCTTCAGCGTGCTGCGCAAGGTGGGCCATTCGCGTGGTGTCAGCGAAGAAGACTTCCTGCAGCCGGGCAAGCAGCAGGCCGCGGCCGGCTACTGCGTCTACGGCCCGCAGACCACGCTGGTGCTGACCCTGGGCGACGGCGTGGCCATGTTCACGCTGGACCGCGAGACCGGTTCCTGGGTGCTGACGCAGACCGAGGTGCAGATCCCGGAAGACACCAAGGAATTCGCCATCAACATGTCCAACCTGCGCCACTGGGCCAGGCCGATGCGCCAGTACATCGACGAATGCCTGGCCGGCAAGGACGGCCCGCGCGGCAAGGACTTCAACATGCGCTGGGTGGCCAGCATGGTGGCCGACGTGCACCGCATCCTGACCCGCGGCGGTGTCTTCCTGTACCCCTGGGACAAGCGCGAGCCCGACAAGCCCGGCAAGCTGCGCCTGATGTACGAGGCCAACCCGATGGCCTTCATCGTGGAACAGGCCGGTGGTGCGGCCACCAACGGGCGTGAGCGCATCATGGACATCGTGCCGGCCAAGCTGCACGAACGTGTGAGCGTGGTGCTGGGGTCGAAGAACGAAGTTGAGCGCGTCACGCGGTACCACACCGACGCGAACTGACCCGGTCTGACGCGGTTCATCCCCGCTTTTCGCCCACCCGTCGCATGACGGCGGTGGGGCCTTCAGACTGCGGCAACACTCCAGGATCGATTCCATACTGGGCCTCACCACGGGGTTGCCGCGCATGAAGATCCTGCAACGTTTGTCCACTTTCACGCTGTCCGTGGCGCTGGTGGGCGCCGCGCTGGCGGTGTCCCTCACACTGCCGACGCCCGCACACGCCGCCATGGCCATTCCCAAGGCCTACCCGGTCCGCGACTTCTTCTCCAACCCGGAGAAGGGCTACTTCCGACTCAGCGAAGACGGCAAGACCCTGGGCTTCATGCAGCCGGTGTCGGTGGACGGCGCACCGCGGCGACTCAACGTCTTCGTGCAGGCGCTCAAGGGCAGCCAGCCGGTGGGCGAGCCGCGCCGGCTGACGGCCGAGACCGCGCGCGACATCAACATCTATTCCTGGAAAGGCAGCGACCGCGTCCTGTACGTCAAGGACTTCGGCGGTGACGAGAATTTCCACGTCGTCAGCGTGGACGTGGCGACCGGCAAGGTCACCGACCTGACCCCCGGCGACAAGGTACGAGCCGAACTGCTGGACGACCTGCCCGACGACCCGCACCACATCCTGGTGGTGCACAACCGCCGCAAGGCCGAGGTCTTTGACGTGGTGCGGCTGGACCTGCGCACCGGCCAGGAAACGGTCGTCGCCACCAACCCCGGCGACATCGTCGGCTGGGCGACGGACCACGCCGGCCGCGTGCGCGTGGCCATCCGCACCGACGGCCTGAAGTCCGAGGTGCTGTACCGCGCCGACGAGAAGAGCGACTTCAAGACCATCATCAGCACCGACTTCAAGACCGACGTGGCGGTGGCGTCCTTCACCGCGGACAACCAGCGCCTCTACGCCATCAGCAACCGTGGCCGCGACCGCAAGGCGCTGGTGACCATAGACCCAGCCAAGCCCGACGTCGAACAGATGGTCTACGAGCATCCGGAAGTGGACCTGGGTGGCGCCACCTGGTCCCGTCTGCGCAAGAAGATCACGCAAGCCGACTATGTGACCGACCGCATCGGCCGGCGCTTCTTCGACCCGGCCACGGAGCGCATCTACCAGCGCATCAGCGCCAAGGTGCCCGGCATGCAGATCAACCTGCAGAGCCTGACCAAGGCCGAGGACAAGTTCATCGTGGCGGCCAGCAACGACCGCACACCGGGCTCGCGCTACATCTACGACGCCAAGGCCAACAGCCTGTCCAAGCTGGCCGACATCAACCCCAAGATTGCTGAAGCAGACATGGCCCCGACCAAGTCCATCAGCTACAAGAGCCGCGACGGGTTGACCATCCACGGCTACCTGACCCTGCCGGTGGGCCGTGAGGCCAAGGCGCTGCCTTGTGTCGTCAACCCGCACGGCGGGCCGTGGGCACGCGACGTGTGGGGCTACAACCCCGAGGTGCAGTTCCTGGCCAACCGCGGCTACTGCGTGCTGCAGATGAACTTCCGCGGCTCCACCGGCTACGGCCGCGCGTTCTGGGAAGCCAGCTTCGGGCAATGGGGCCTGAAGATGCAGGACGACATCACCGACGGGGTGAAGTGGCTGGTGGACCAAGGCGTGGCCGACGCCACACGCGTGGGCATCTATGGCGCCAGCTATGGCGGTTATGCCACCCTGGCCGGCGTGACCTTCACGCCCGAGCTCTACGCAGCCGCCGTCAACTACGTGGGCGTGAGCAACCTGTTCACCTTCATGAACACCATCCCGCCCTACTGGAAACCCGAACTGCCCAAGTTCTACGAAATGGTCGGCAACCCGGAGCGTGACAAGGAACGCATGACACGTACGTCACCCGCGCTGAACGCCGACAAGATCCGCACGCCGCTGATGGTGGTGCAAGGCGCCCGCGACCCGCGTGTCAACAAGGCCGAAAGCGACCAGATGGTGGAAGCGCTGCGCAAGCGCGGCGTGGACGTGCCCTACATCGTCAAGGACAACGAAGGCCACGGCTTCCGCAACGAAGAGAACCAGTACGAGTTCTACGGCGCCATGGAACAATTCCTGGGCAAGCACCTGAAACCCCAGGTGCAGCGCGACTGAGCGCCCTGCCCTTGCTTCCAGACATGACCCCCACGACCACGCTCTACGGCATTCCCAACTGCGACACCGTCAAGCGCGCCCGCGGCTGGCTCTCCGAGCGCAGCGTGGCGCATGTCTTCCATGACTTCAAGAAGTCCGGTGTGCCGGCCGCACGGTTGGACGCGTGGATCAAGGCCCAGGGCTGGGAAAAGGTGCTCAACCGCAAGGGCAACATGTGGCGCACGCTGGACGCTGCGACGCAGGCTGGTGTGGTCGACGCCAGCACGGCGCGTGCGGTGATGCTGGAGCAGTCCAGCACCATCAATCGGCCCGTGGTGGAGTGGGCCAGTGGCGCCATCACCGTGGGCTTTGACGAGGCCGACTGGCTGCGTCGCGTCTGAAAAAAAGAAGGCCTCAGCGCCGAAGCACTGAGACCTTTGTGTGGTGGAACCGGGGGGAATCGAACCCCCGTCCGCAAGCCATCACCGGACGGTTCTACATGCGTAGCTGTCTGATTTGGATTTGAGAGCCCTGGTCGCGCAGCAGCACGCTACCTTGGCCCCGAGTCATTTGGTTTTAGGCCCACAACGAATGACACGCTGCAGGACGAGCCCATGTGAATGACTTCGCAGCC
>JANOAM010000733.1:0-2917 GCA_031411215.1 Betaproteobacteria bacterium | reverse complement strand
GGACAAGACCTTCCAGGACAACCCGGAATGGGAGCCGCTGCACCGCGCCTTCCACCGCGCGCTGATCAGCGGCTGCGGTTCACGCTGGCTGCTGAACTTCTGCGACCAGCTGGCCGACCAGCACCACCGCTACCGGCGGCTGTCTGCCCCGCGGGCCTTCGCCAAGCGCGGTGTCAACACCGAACACCAGCAACTGGTGGAGGCCGCGCTGGCCGGCCGCGCCGACGAGGCCGTGGGCCTGTTGAAAACACACTTCGAACGCACGGCCCGCATCATCCGCGACGACCCGGCGTTGTTTGCCAGCCGCGCGGGTTAACGGTCTGCGCCCTGCCGCATGAACCCGAGCCCGCCGGACCGTTTCAAGGACTACCAAGACATCCGAGATGCGGTGCGTGCGTTGTGCGCCGGTTTCCCCGACGCATACCACCGCCAGGTCGACCGCGAACGCGGCTACCCCACGGCTTTCGTCGATGCGCTGACCAGCGCGGGCTGGCTGGCGGCGATGATCCCGCAGGACTACGGCGGCTCGGGCCTGGGCCTGGCCGAGGCCTCGGTGGTGATGGAAGAGATCAACCGGTCGGGTGGCAACGCAGGTGCCTGCCACGGCCAGATGTACAACATGGGCACGCTGCTGCGCCATGGCTCTGAAGCGCAGAAGCAGCACTACCTGCCGCGCATTGCCAGCGGCGAATGGCGGCTGCAGTCCATGGGTGTCACCGAGCCCGGCGCCGGCACCGACACCACGGCGCTGAAGACGACGGCGGTGAAGAAGGACGGCCGTTATGTCATCAACGGCCAGAAGGTGTGGATCAGCCGCGTGCAACACAGCGACTGGATGATCCTGCTGGCCCGCACCACGCCGCTGGACCAGGTGCGCAAGAAGTCTGAAGGCCTGTCCATCTTCATGGTGGACCTGCGCGCAGCGGAGCTGTCCGGCATGACGGTGCGGCCCATCGCCAACATGGTCAACCACGAGACCAACGAGCTGTTCTTCGACAACCTGGAGATTCCGGCCGACAACCTGATCGGCGAAGAGGGCCAGGGCTTCCGGTACATCCTGGACGGCATGAACGCCGAGCGCACGCTGATTGCAGCCGAGTGCATCGGTGACGGCCACTGGTTCATCGACCGGGTCACCGCCTACGTGAAGGAGCGCGTGGTCTTCGGGCGGCCCATCGGCCAGAACCAGGGCGTGCAGTTCCCGATTGCCGACGCGTTCATTGAACTCGAAGCGGCCAACCTGATGCGTTGGAAGGCGTGCGAGCTGTTCGACAGCCAGCAAGCCTGCGGTGCACAGGCCAACATGGCCAAGTACCTGGCGGCCAAGGCCTCCTGGGAGGCCGCCAACGTGTGCCTGCAGTTCCATGGTGGCTTCGGCTTCGCCCACGAATACGACATCGAACGCAAGTTCCGCGAGACACGCCTGTACCAGGTGGCGCCGATCTCGACGAACCTCATCTACGCCTACGTGGCGGAGCACGTGCTGGGCTTGCCACGATCGTTCTGAGGCGGTCAGCCTTCAAGGCCCAGCGCGAACCGGGCCGCATGCGCGATGTGGGCCGCATCCACCCCGAAGAAATCACGCAGGGCCGCGCGCGTGTCACTGCGGCCGAAGCCGTCGGTGCCCAGCGTCAGGTAACGCCGGCCCGCGGGCAGCCAGGCCCGCACGCTCTCGGGCACAGCGCGCACGTAGTCGGTGGCGGCGACGATGGGGCCAGCACCCGCGCCCAGCTGCTGCGCGATGAAGGGCACGGCCGCCGGCTCGCCGCGCAGCGCTGCGGCTTCCTGGGCCGCACCGTCACGCGCCAGTTCACTCCAGCTGGTGACGCTGAAGACGTCCACGGCAATCCCCTCGGCGGCCAGCAACTGCGCCGCCTTGATCACCTCGACCAGGATTGCGCCGGATCCCAGAAGGCTCAGCGCAGCCGAATTGCCGCTGACCGGGTAACGTGCAAAGTGGTAGCACCCCCGCAGCACGTCACCGTGCACGCCGGCCGGCAGGCTGGGCTGCGCGTAGTTCTCGTTCATCAGCGTGACGTAGTAGAAAACGTCGTGCTGGTCGACCAGTATTTCCTGCATGCCGGCGTCGATGATCACTGCCATCTCGCCGGCAAAGGCCGGGTCGTAGGCCTTGCAGTTGGGAATGGTGGCGGCCACCAGGTGGCTGGTGCCGTCCTGGTGCTGCAGGCCCTCGCCGCCCAGCGTCGTGCGGCCAGAAGTCGCGCCCAACAGGAAGCCGCGGGCACGTTGGTCGGCGGCAGCCCAGATCTGGTCGCCCACGCGCTGGAAGCCGAACATCGAGTAGTAGATGTAGAACGGCAGCATGGCCAGGCCGTGCACGCTGTAGCTGGTGGCCGCCGCCGTCCAGCTGGCCAGTGCGCCGGCTTCGCTGATGCCCTCTTCCAGGATCTGCCCGTCGGTGGCTTCGCGGTAGCTGAGGATGGTGTCGATGTCCTCCGGTGCGTAGCGCTGCCCCACGCTGGAGTAGATGCCCACCTGCTTGAACAGGTTGGCCATGCCGAAGGTGCGTGCCTCGTCAGCGACGATGGGCACCACGCGCGGGCCCAGCTGCGGGTCCTTCAGCAGGTTGCCCAGCAGGCGCACAAAGGCCATGGTCGTGCTCATGTCCTTGCCATCAGCCGCCAGCGCGAACTGCGCGACGCTGGCGATGTCGGGCTTGGGGACCACGGCGCAGTGGGTGTCGCGACGCGGCATCGCGCCGCCCAGCGCGGCACGGCGCGCCAGCAGGTACTGCATCTCCGGGCTGCTGGCGTCAGGCTTGAAGAAGGCCAGTGAGGTGGCCTGTTCGTCGGTCAGCGGCAGGTTGAAGCGGTTGCGGAAACCGATGAGGTCCGCGCTCTCGAACTTCTTGTGCGAATGCGTGGTCATCTTGCCCTGGCCCGCACCCATGCCGTAG
>JANOAM010000732.1:0-2177 GCA_031411215.1 Betaproteobacteria bacterium | reverse complement strand
AACAGCCGTAATCTTCACTACAGCGTTTCGGTACCTCGGCAGGACGATTCGCATCGAGACCCGTCTGCCGCTACCTCAGGAGAGCCGCCGTGCCCCAAACGATCAACACGAACCTCGTTTCGCTCAATGCTCAGCGCAACCTGAGCACGAGCCAAGCTTCACTCGCCACTTCAATGCAGCGCCTGTCCTCAGGCCTGCGTGTGAACAGCGCCAAGGACGACGCCGCCGGCCTGTCCATCGCCGAACGCATGAACACCCAGGTGCGTGGCATGAACGTCGCCATGCGCAACGCCAACGACGGCATCTCGCTGGCGCAGGTGGGTGAAGGCGCCCTGGGCAAGGTCGGTGACCTGTTCCAGCGCATGCGGGAACTGGCCGTGCAGTCCGCCAACGGCACCAACAGCACCGCCGACCGGGCCAGCCTGAACGAAGAGTTCGTCCAGCTGGCGCAGGAAGCGACGCGTACCCTGGGCGGCACCAAGTTCAACGGCCAGAACATCCTGTCCACCACCAACGACGCCACCTTCCAGATCGGTGCCAACAACAGCACCGACCTGGACCAGATCACGGTCACGGCCTTTGACTGGACGTCCAACACCACCATCACCGCGCTGCTGGGCTCGGCTCTGATCACCGGCACCAGCGCCCCGACGGCCAACATCACCGACACCACCAATGCGCGGACCTCGCTGGACGCCATTGATACGGCCATCGACGTGATCAATAGCCAGCGTGCCACCTTTGGTGCAGTGCAGAACCGCTTCGAGAACGTGGTGTCCAACCTGATGGTGGCGACCGAAAACCAGACCGCCGCCCGCAGCCGCATCATGGACGCCGACTACGCGGCCGAAACCTCCAGCCTGTCGCGCGCGCAGATCCTGCAGCAGGCCGGCAACGCGATGGTGGCGCAGGCCAACCAGTTGCCTCAGCAGGTGCTGTCGCTGCTGAAAGGCTGATTGACGCAACGAGAGACCACGGTCTTTCGATTCACACCTGGTCACCAGGGCGTCTCAAGTGGCGCGCCTGGCGGCCGATAAAGGGCTCAGGAGGGTAGCCAGCAGTGGTCACCCTGGAGCCCTTTTTCTCATGGGCCGGCAACACCGGCCCCGGCACAGGAGGCATTCATGCCTGCGATCACATCCCTGGGCATTGGCAGTGGCGTTGACCTCAACACCATGCTCACGCAACTGGTGGCGCTGGAAAGCAAGCCGCTGGTCCAGATGCGCACCGACGCCAACACCTTGCAGACCAAGGTGTCCTCGTACGGTCAGATCAATGGCCTGTTCAGCACGCTGCAGACCGCGGCCAACAAGCTGACCGGCAGCTCGCTGTGGAACCAGTCCACCGCTACCGCCACCGACACCAGCGTCGTGCAGGTCATTGGCAGCTCCAGCGCCGCAGCCGGCAACTACGCGATCAGCGTCACCACGCTGGCCACCAACCAGACTGTGGTCGCCAACACCACGCTGTCCGACGCCGACCAGCTGGTGGGTGCCGGCACGCTGACGCTGGACATTGGCAGCTGGGACCGGCCGCCGATGAACTTCGTGCCCCAGGTCGGGCGCGCGCCCGTCGACATTGCCGTCACCGCCACGGACACGTTGGCCACGCTGCGCGACAAGATCAACAGCATGGGTGCGGGTGTCAGCGCCTCCATCGTCACCGACAACGCCGGTTCACGCCTGGCGCTGCGCTCCACCGCCACGGGTGAAGACAACGGCTTCCGCTTGAGCGCAGCCGATGACGACGGGAACAACACCGACGCAAGCGGCCTGTCCCGTTTCGCCTTCGACCCGCAGAACGGCACCACGCTGACGGAACAGAAGGTCGCTGCGGTGAACGCCCGGGCCACGGTCAACGGCATCGAAGTCACGTCCGCCAGCAACGACCTGACGTCGGTCGTCGAAGGGGTCACGCTGCGCCTGCGCAAGGAAGGCGGCGCCAGCACCGACGTGGCCGTCACCACCGACCGCGAAGGCGTCAAGACCGCCATCCAGGGTTTTGCCGACGCCTACAACGCGCTGGTCAAGTCCATCTCCGACCAGACCAAGTACGACCCCACATCCAAGGTCGGCGGTGCGTTGCAGGGCGACAGCGCCGCCACCGGGGTGCTGCGACAACTGCGCAGCCTGCTCGGTTCACCCAGCGACGCGTCCAGCACCTACAAGCGCCTGTCG
>JANOAM010000731.1:0-3520 GCA_031411215.1 Betaproteobacteria bacterium | reverse complement strand
GCTGTGGGCGCCGCCGCGGGTGGCCCCCACGCTGTGGGAAATCGGCGTCCCTGACCGCGACGCGCAAGAGTTCCACAACGGCGCATTCAACTACACGCAGTGGGCGACGTACGTCAAATCCGAGGCCGAGTCCGGCAGCGGCCTGAGCTACACCGTCGGCAAGAGCGATTGGCGCAAGGACTGGAATTACGCGCAGTTTGGTTCGGCACCGTGGACGGTGCACTTCCACCTGACCGACACGCCGCCCAAGGATGCACCGGCGTCGCTGTACATCGCGTTGGCGTCCTCACAGACCCCGCTGGTGGTTGCTGTCAATGGAACGCCGATAGGCACCTACAAGGCGCCACAGGCCAGCCATGCGCCGATACGCCTGGGCAGCCATGGTGCGTTCGCCGAAACACGCATCGCAGTTCCGGCTGGTCTGTTGAAGCAAGGCGCCAATGCCATCGCCCTTTCGCAAATGCTGCCCAAGGGCAAGACAGGCACCACGCAATACGACTACCTGCGATTGGAAGCTGCGGGCACGCGATTGGCCACGCCATAGAAGTCGGGGTTCACTGTAGACAAGCCGCGCCCGACGAGACGCAAAGACCTGGGCGCATTGCACACACGGCGGCTGGCCGCGGTCTGAGGCAGGGGCAACCCTGCCTCGCGGCAAGCGGCACGCTCCTTAGCATCCCGCCTATGTTGGCCAACCCGTCTGCCACCCTGCCGCAGTTGGGCATCTTGGGCTTCGAAGGTGCTGCCTTCATCGTCCTGGCGGGTCTCTTCGCCGCCGTCTGGTGGCGCGGACGCGAAGCCGGCATGCGCTGGCTGGTGCTGGGCTTCCTGCTGGCGGCGGCCTGGTACCTGGTGGCCGGCGGCATGCTGTCCACCGGCCCCACCATCGAGACTTGGCCGGAGCGCATCTGGTCCGTCGTCATCGCTACCGCTGTGTTGTGCGTCAGCGCGGGCGTGGTGCGCTACCTGGGCCTGCCTGCCGGCCCCTGGCGCTGGGCGGTGCTGGCCTGCAGTGCGCCGGGCCTGGTGCTGATGCTGGGTCTGCTGGCGGGCCTGGACGTGTCGCACCGGGTCTTCCATGTCGGCGTGCTGATGGCCTATGCCGGCGCTGCGGGTCTGGCACTGCGCCGCGCCACCACGGCGCCGGGGGACGGCCACGTGGTGCTGGGCCTGGCCCTGCTGGTGCAGCCCGCCACGCCCTTTGTCATGCTGGCGGCCGGTGTGCCGCCGGTGCAGCTGAAGTACTTCGCGGGGCTGTCGCTGGCCATCTTCGGCATGGTGCTGCTGACCGTGAGCCTGCTGCGCCGGCACCGCGCGCTGGCCGTGGAGGTGGGTCTGCGCACGGCCGCCGAAGCGCAGCTGCGCGACGCCAACAGCCGACTGGAAGCCCGTGTGCAGGAGCGCACCGCGGACCTGCACGAACTGATCAAGGGCCTGGAGGCCTTCAACCGCGGGGTCTCGCATGACCTGCGCGGCCCGCTGGCCGGCATGTCCAGCCTGGCCCGCATGGCGGCGGAAGGCATGGAGCGTGGCGACGAGTCGTTGGCGCGCCGGGCCCTGCCGACGATTGCCCGCCAGTGCGACGTGTCCGTGAACCTGGTCAGCACCCTGCTGGACCTGGCACGCTTGGGCGACACGCCCGTGCGGCGCGAGGCCGTGAACCTGCACGAGCTGGCCCGGTCCGCCTTTGACGAGGTGATGCTGGGCACGCCAGAAGAAGGCCGCCCGGTGCTGCACTGCGCGGACATGCCGCTGGTGCAGGCCGACAGCCACTTGCTGCGCCCGGTGTTCGTGAACTTGATTGCCAACGCCGTGAAGTTCACGCGCGGCCAGCTGGCGCCGCGCATCGAAGTCGAGGCCTTTGCTGAAGGCCCCGAAGGCCAGGGGCTGTCGGTGTACGTGCGCGACAACGGTGTGGGCTTCCCACCCGAAGAGGCCGAACGCATCTTCGAGCCGCTGGTGCGGGTGCATGCGGCCACGCATGAAGGGCATGGCCTGGGCCTGAGCATCGTGCGCCGTGCGGTGGAAGCGATGGGCGGCCAGGTCTGGGCCACCAGCAGCCAGGGCGGCGGTGCGTCGCTGTGTTTTCGCCTGCCTGCGGCCTTGCCGGCCAAGGCGCTGTCTCAAGCCTGAGCTTGGCGCTGCGCTTGAGCGTGGTGCTGACCTTTCATTCGGGCCGAGGCCCGAACATGATGATCGCCATGCTGGCCAAGCTCACAGCAACGCCTATCCAATCGGTGGCCGTGGGCTGTACCCTGTCGACCAGCATGAGCCAAACGATGGCGACGCCGATGTAGACACCCCCGTATGCGGCGTAGACGCGACCGGCTGCGGTTGGGTGCAAGGCCAAGAGCCAGGCAAACAGTGCCAGGCTGATAGTCGCCGGAATCAAAAGCCAGGCCGACCGGCCCTGCTTCATCCACAGGTAAGGCAGGTAGCAGCCCACGATCTCGGCGACGGACGTGACCGCAAAAAGGAGGAAGCTCTTCAAGACGTCCATGTGCAATTCTGAGTTTGGCGCTTGACCCTCAAGCTACTTGAGGGTCTATCGTGATTGTGTGGGCGGTGTGCCCATGCATCGAAGGCAGAAGACATGACACCTTGGAAAGCGGCTGTGGGCGTGGGCGTGGGCGCGGCTTGTGCGGTGTGCTGTGCGGTTCCATTGCTTGGCGGAGCGGCCTTTCTCGGCGTCGGTTCAGCGGCGCTCGCTGCAGCCGGTACGTCGCTGCTGGCCTGTGCGGATGAGTTCGCCCCGTTGGCCGGGGTGCTGCTCGCTCTAGCTGCCGTCGGTGGCGGGCTCATGTGGTGGCGCCGCCGCGCCGCACGGCAGGCAAGCTGTCCGATCCCCTGCGCAGGAGCTTGTGGCAAGTGAACGTGTTTGCTGCTCGTTCCTGCCTCGGGCCCAGGCCATATCGGCGAGAACATGCGCTTGCGCACCGGGGGTCTGCAGCTGAACTAGGATGCGCGCATGCATGGTTCCACCCATTCCATTGGAGCCCTCGCCAAGCGAGCGGGTTGCTCGGTGCCGACCGTTCGGTACTACGAGGAGATCGGCTTGCTGCCGGCGGCGCCGCGTACGGAAGCTGGGCAACGCAACTACAGTGAGCCGACGCTGAGGCGCCTCACGTTCATTCGCCGCTGCCGGGACTTTGGCTTCTCTATCGACCAGGTGCGAGAACTGGTGAGTCTGGTGGACCAGCCGGGCCGTCCCTGCGTCGAGGTACGGGACATCGCTGCCGGTCACTTGAACGCAATCCGTCGCAAGTTGGGCGAGTTGAAGGCACTGGAGAACAGCCTGAGCGCGTTTGTTTGCAGTTGCGACACCGCTTGTCCCGGAGGGGCGACTGTCGACTGCACCATCCTTGAGGACTTGGCGTCGCCTTCGGATGACACCCAAGCCGCGCCGCGTGCAAACGCGTGCTGCGGCGCTCAACGTGATACCTAGCCTTCAGCTTGCGCTGCTCCCATAGCGCAAGCCGCGAACTCCGCACCCCGTTCAATGGTGAAGGCCCGGAACAGC
>JANOAM010000730.1:0-2968 GCA_031411215.1 Betaproteobacteria bacterium | reverse complement strand
GGCGCTGGCCGAATTCAAGAGCGGCGACCTGCCGGTGCTGGTGGCCACCGACATCGCGGCGCGCGGCATCGACATCGACATGCTGCCGCACGTGGTGAACTTCGAAATGCCCAACGTGCCGGAAGACTACGTGCACCGCATTGGCCGCACCGGCCGTGCCGGCGCTCAGGGCGAGGCCATCAGCCTGGTCTGCCTGGACGAGGAAGGTTTCCTCAAGGACATCGAAAAACTCATCAAGCGCAGCATCCCGCGCGAAACCGTGCCCGGCTTTGAGCCACCGGCCAGCGAGAAGGCCGAGCCCATCGTGCTGGGCCGCATGACCATTGGTGTTGGCGGTACGCAGCGCAACGGTCGTGGCGGCGGCGGCGGCGGCGGTGGCGGTGGTCGCCCCGGTGCGGGCCGGCCGGGCGGCCGACCCGGTGGCGGTGGTGGGGGTGGCGGCGGTGCTCGTCAGGGCGAGCCGCGTCGTGCGGGTGGCGGCGGTGGCGGCGGTGGCCGTCCCAGCGGCGGCCGGCCTTCCGGCGGCACCGGCGGTCCTTCGCGCGGTGGGCCGTCTGGCCCGCGCCGGTAAAGTACTCGCCAGCCCTGCTGGCCGGAAGTTCATCACCGGACTAAACTTGGGCTCATGTCCAGAACTGGATGGAGCCCATGAGTGCTGTCCTGGCCCCCGAGGTCTTCCGTGACGATGCGTCCGCCATCTCGGCGCAGCGTTTGTCCGCAGCCGGCTTGCGTGCCTTTGCGCGCATCGCCCAGGCCTGGGACCTGAGCGTGGACGAACAGCTGGCCCTGCTGGGTCAGCCGCCACGCTCCACCTACTTCGCCTGGCGCCGCCACCCGGACAAAGCCGCGCTGCCACGCGACACGCTGGAACGCTTGTCCAACATCCTGGGCATCTACAAGAGCCTGGAAATCCTGCTGCCCGAGCCGGCGGTGGCCGACGCCTGGGTGCGCCAGCCCAACCGTGCCACGCCCTTCGGCGGCGGCACGGCACTGGCCCGCATGCTGGCTGGCAATGTGAGCGACCTGCACCTGGTCCGCCGTTACCTGGACGGCGTGCGCGGCGGGGGCTGGTCCTGACCGCTGCGGCGGCTGTCTCGGCCACTGTCGCAGCCGCCCTGGCGCAGCGCCGCGTGCGCTGGCCGAAGGCCTGCCGCATCGTGCCCACGCGCTACCCGGCCATCAACCTGTTCGACCGCGTCGCAGACGCGACGGACTTCGACGCGCTCTACGCGCTGGAAGCGCTGACCAACGAACGCCTGCGCGACGAGATGGGCCAGGTCGAACGCGTGCCGCGCGCCGAACGCCTGTACGGCCCCGGCAGCGGACCCATCATGGCTGCTTTCACGCACATCAACGTGCAGGGCAGCCGCTTTTCGGCTGGCCACTTCGGCGTCTTCTATGCCGCGCGTGAACGCGCCACAGCGGTGGCCGAAACACGCCACCACCACGCACGCTTCCTGACTGACACGGCCCAGCCCGCCATGCACCTGCCGATGCGCCTGTACCACGTGGCCGTCGACGCGCGGCTGCAGGACATGCGCCCAATCGGCGCCGTGCCCGAAGCCATCTACGACCCGGTGGACTACGGCGCCGCGCAGGCCCTGGGCCAGCACCTGAAGGCGGCGGGCGCGGGTGGTGTGGTCTACCGCAGCGTGCGCCACGCGGGCGGCCACTGTGTGGGCCTGTTCAGCCCACGCGGGGCTAGCCGTTGCCTGCATGCGGCCTACATGCTCTACGCCTGGGACGGCCAGCGCTTCACCGACATCTACGAGAAGACCGAGTGAGCAGCAGCGCAACGCAGCGGTTTGACCGCCTGGATGCCTTGCGCGGCCTGGCCATCGTCTGGATGGCGCTGTTCCACTTCGGCTTCGACCTGAACCACTTCCGCCTGCTGCAGCCGCCGCAGGACTTCTACCGCGACCTGCTGTGGGTCAGCCAGCGCAGCTGCATCGTCAGCCTGTTCCTGTTCTGCGCGGGCCTGGGTCAGGCAGTGGCGCTGCACACCGGGCAGAGCTGGCCGCGCTTCTGGCGGCGTTGGGCGCAGGTGGCGGGCTGCGCGCTGCTGGTCAGTGTGGGTTCCGCCTTCATGTTCCCGCGCAGCTGGATCTACTTTGGTGTGCTGCATGGCATCGCGGTGATGCTGATCCTGTGCCGCCTGGCCGCGCCCTTGAAGGCCTGGATGTGGCCGCTGGGCGGCGTGGCCATGCTGCTGCCGCAACTGGTGCACAGCCGCTTCTTCAACAGGCCCGGGCTGGACTGGACCGGGCTGGTCGCTTTCAAGCCCATCACCGAAGACTATGTGCCCGTGTTGCCCTGGCTGGGTGTGATGCTGTGGGGCCTGGCCGCGGGGCAGTGGTTGCTGCGCGCGCGGCCGGGTGCCTTGAGCGGCGTGTTGCCAGCTGCCGCTCAGCCGTTGGCGCTGCTGGGGCGCTGGTCGCTGAGCTTCTACATGCTGCACCAGCCGGTGCTGATCGGCGGCATCCTGGCCGGTCGCCAACTGGGCTGGTGGTGACCGCTACGATCAGGCCATGAGCAGCAAAGTCCTCTTCGGCTTCCACGCCGTCACCGTGCGCTTGAAGACCGCACCCGAAAGCATCCAGGAACTGCATGTCGACAGCACACGCCGTGACGCCCGCATGCGCCAGTTCGTCGAACGTGCGCAGGCCGCAGGCGCCAAGCTGGTGGACAGCGACGGCACCCGGCTGGACGCCATGGCCGGCACGTCGCGCCACCAGGGCGTGGTGGCGCGTGTCACGGCGTTGGCCATGCGCCATTCGCTGGACGACGTGCTGGACGATGTGCAAGGCCCGCCCTTGGTGCTGGTGCTGGACGGCGTGACCGACCCGCACAACCTGGGCGCCTGCCTGCGTGTGGCCGACGGCGCCGGGGCGCACGCGGTGGTCGCACCCAAGGACCACGCTGTCGGCCTGAACGCCACGGTGGCCAAGGTGGCCAGCGGCGCGGCCGA
>JANOAM010000729.1:0-2158 GCA_031411215.1 Betaproteobacteria bacterium | reverse complement strand
CGCCCAGGTCTTGGCCCGGCTGTCCAGCCGCGCCAGGCTCAGCAGGTCGCGGATCAAGGCCTGCGCGCGCTGGCCACCGTCCACCATGTAGGCCACGAACTCCTGCGCTTCGGGCTTCAGGTCGGCCAGGTGCCGCCGCGTCAGCAGCTGGCCGTAGGACGTCACCATGCGCAGCGGCTCTTGCAGATCGTGCGACGTGACGTAGGCAAATCGTTCCAGCTCTTCATTCGAACGCTTGAGCTCACTGGTCTTGTGAGCCAGAACCTGGTCGAGTGCGTGGCGCTCGGAAATGTCCTGCAAGGTACCGAACAGGCGCACGGGTCGCCCGCCTGAAAACTCCGCGGCACCCACCGCGCGTGCCCAGATCTGCGCGCCATCGGCGCAAAGCAGGGGCAGTTCCAGATCCCAGGGGGTGCCATCCGCCATGGCACGTTCGACGGCCGCGCTGATGACCGGCCGTGCTTCGGGTGCGTAGAAGTCGAGCGCCGTGGCGAGCTCAGGCCGGAAGTCCGGCGGCACACGGTGCAGGCGGCGGGTTTCGGCGGACCAGCGAAGTTCGCCCTTGTCGATGTCCAGTTCCCAGCCGCCCACGCGGGCCACCTGGCCAGTGCGGTCCAGCAGTTCCTGCTGGAGGCGCAACTCGGCTTCATACTGCTTGCGCTGGGTGATGTCGACGTGGGTTCCGAACACCCATTCCGGCTTTCCGTCAGCCGTGCGGGTGACCAGGCGCCCCCGGTCATGCACCCACACCCAGTGCCCGTCGCGATGACGCAGGCGGACATCTGCCAAATAACTTTCGCTGCGTCCGGCAAAGTGAGCGCGCAACAATTCGCGCGTGTTGGCGATTTCATCCGGGTGGGCCAGCTCTGCTCGAAACTGGTTCGACACCGCCCCCAATTCTTCAATGGTCCATCCGATGATTTCGGCCCAGCGCGGGTTCACCTTCACCTCGCCGGTCTGCACATTCCACTCCCAAGTGCCGGCGCCCGTGCCAGCAATGATCGTTGCCAGGCGCTTGCGTTCATCGTCCAAGGCGCGCTGGGCGCACAAGCGCTCGGTGACGTCTTCGACCGAGCCGACGTGGCCGTCCGGCAGGCCATCGTCACTGCGAATCGGGCGGGCAATGCAACGCACGTCGGCGATGCTGCCGTCGTCGCGGCGGACCCTGAATTCCATGTCGAAGTCTTGCTGCAGGGCGGCCGTGCGCTGCCATTCCGCGAACACGGCATCCCGGTCGTCAGGGTGCAAGGTGCGGCTCCAGCCATGGCCCAGGCTCTCGGCCAGAGTGAGGCCGTAAATCGCCTGCCACCGGGCATTGGTGTAGGTGCATCTGCCGTCGACGTCGGTGGAGAACACGCCCAGCGGCGCCGCCTCGCTCAGTGCGCGAAACCGCGCCTCGCTCTGCAGAAAGGCACGCGCCATCCGGCGCGATTCCAAGATTTGGACGACAACGGTGGCAAGGTGGCGCAGCACCTCACGCTGAGTGGGCGTCAACAGTCGGGGCGTGCGGTCGATCACGCACAACGTGCCGATGTGGGCGCCGTCGCGCAGGCGCAGCGTCGCGCCGGCGTAGAAGCGGATGTCGGGCGCAGAGCTCACCAGCGGGTTGTCCGCAAAGCGCGGGTCCGCCTTTGCGTCGGGCACTTCGAAGATGCCTTCATTGAGGATGGCGTGCCCACAGAACGCGACGTCACGCGGCGTTTGTTGGACGCCGGGCAGACCGACATTGGCCTTGAACCATTGCCGGTCGGCATCGATCAGGCTGACCAGCGAGATCGGCACGCCACACACCAGGGCTGCGGCCTGCACCAGCGCGTCGAATTCCTTCTCGTGGGGCGTGTCGAGCACATCCAGGTAGCGCAGGGCCTGCAAGCGCTCGGCTTCGTTCAAGGGCATCGGTGCTGTCTGCATGACGGAACTCCAGCAGCGTCAGGCCAGCCGGCCGGGCAACAAGACAGACGTGAGCCAATAACTGTGGATGTGGCCGACCAGGGCGAGGAACTCGTCGTAGTCCTGCGGCTTGACGAGGTAGGCGTTGGCATGCTGGCCGTAGGCGGCGTGCACGTCGGCCGGGTTGGCCGACGAGGTCAGCACCACCACCGGAATGCGCAGCAGCGCCGGGTCGGACTTGATGGCCGCCAGCACCTCCTGCCCATTC
>JANOAM010000728.1:0-2053 GCA_031411215.1 Betaproteobacteria bacterium | reverse complement strand
GGCGGCGGGCGCCGGGTTCAGTCATGACCAAGCGGTCACTGCAGCGCCTGGTGCACGCTGCCCTGCATGGCTTCCAGTCGGCGGTCGGCCTCGTCTGCGCCCACACCCCGCTTCAGCATCACGATGGCGGTTTTCACGCGGTTGCCGCTGGACGCCAGCGCGCTGCGTGCATCGGCTTCCGCCGCGCCCGTGGCGCGCACCGTCAGCCGCAGCGCGCGTTGCACCAGCTTCGCGTTGGTGGCGCGCAGGTCCACCTTCAGGCTGCCGTAAACCTTGTTCAGCCGCACCATCACCGCACTGCTGAAGGTGTTGAGCGCGATCTTCTGCGCCGTGCCGGCCTTCAGCCGTGTGCTGCCGCTGATGACTTCCGGCCCGGTGTCCAGCACCTCGCCCACGTCGCAAGCCGCGGGCAGCGGCGTGCCGGGGTTGCAGCAGATGCCCACCGTCAATGCGCCCGCCGTGCGGGCGGCAGCCGCTGCGCCTAACGCGTAAGGTGTGGTGCCGCTGGCGGCCAACAGCAGCACCACGTCCTGCGCTGTCGGTTGCAGGGCTTGCAGGTCGGCGACGCCCTGGGCGCGGCTGTCTTCCGCGCCTTCCACCGCCTTGTAGAGCGCGCTGGCACCACCGGCCAGCAGGGCGGGCGAGCGTTCGGCCGGCCAGCTGAAGGTGGGGTTCAGCTCCACGCTGTCCAAGAGGCCCAGGCGGCCGCTGGTGCCGGCGCCCACGTAGATGAGCCGGCCGCCGGCCTGCAGACGCGGCGCCGCCAGGTCCACGGCGCGCGCCAGCTGCGGGCCGGCGGCGCGCACCGCTTCGGCCGCATGGGCCTGGTCGGCTGCCAGGGCGTCGATCAGTCGGGCCGTGTCGTAGGTATCCAGCGCCGGATGGTCGGGGTGGGGCTGCTCGGTGCGCAGCGTGAAGGTGGGTGCGGTCATGGCAAGGCCAGGCTGTGGGCGGGGCCGAGGTTGCCGACGCGGTCGACCGCCGCGGCGGCGACGCGGCTGGCGCCCGTGGTGTTGATGGTGGTTTCGTGTGCGGCCTGCACACTGAAGCGCCAGTGTTCGCCAGCACTGTCGCGTGAACCCTCACGAAGGCGGCGCCACACCGCCCAACGCTGCGCGGCTTCACCCGCGCCGGGCACGATCAGCACGCGCGCACTCTCGCGCTTGAGCAGCGGTGCTGGTGGTGGCAGGCCGCCCGGTTCGTTCAACCAGGGCGTGGCAGGCACCAGCGCGGGCTGCTCGTACGGCCCGGCGCGCAACTGCGTGGCGATGCTGTCGCGGTCCTGCATCAGCGCCACCATGCTGAAGTGGATATGGCCTGTGGCCTTGTCGCCGCGGGCGCGTTGCAGCTGGATCTGCTGCAGGATTTCAGACGCCTTCCAGCCGGGTTTGCTGAGCTGGCTTGTGAAGAAACCCGGCCACAAGTGGCGCGCTTGTGTGTTCTCGGCCACCCACTGGTCCAGCAGCGGCTCGAACGGCAGGCCCTCGCGGTTGACGGTCCAGTACAGCTGCGGCGCCAAGTAGTCCAGCCAGCCCTTGTTGAACCAGTTTTCCACGTCGGCGTAGAGCTTGTCGTACTGGCTGAAACCGGTGACACCCGTGGGCCGCCGGTCCGGCTTGCCCACACCAAAAGGGCTGATGCCCACACGCACCCAGGGCTTGACCTGGTGCACGGTGGCGTAGAGGTCCTGCACGAAGCGGTCGACATTGCTGCGCCGCCAGTCGTCGCGTTCCAGCGTGCCACCACCCAGCTGGTAGCGGGCGTGGCTGTCGCTGTCGGGGAAGGGCGTGTCCGTACCGTTCACCGTCACCGGATAAGGGTAGAAGTAGTCGTCAATGTGCACGCCATCCACGTCGTAGCGGCGCACCACGTCGGCCACCACAGCCAGCGAATGGGCGGATGCGGCGGGCTCGCCGGGGTCCATCCACAGCTGGTCACCATAACGCTTGACCAGGGCGGATTGCCGGCTGGCGATGTGGCTGGCCGCCAGCGGCGACTTGGCCGCGCTGTGCCGTGCGCGGTAGGGGTTGAACCAGACGTGCAGCTCCAGCGC
>JANOAM010000727.1:0-7649 GCA_031411215.1 Betaproteobacteria bacterium | reverse complement strand
GCGCCTCTGCTGGACCGGCCTGGCGCCCCGCCCAGCTGGGACAACGTGCGTTACGGCAGCACGGCCCTGGGCTATGTGGACGCCATGCACCAGAGCCTGCGCCCGCATGCCGGGCCCACGGTGCTGACGGCCTACTGGGCGCTGCCCGTGGCCGAGCGTGCCGCGCTGCTGCGTGCCGACGCGCCGGTCTGGCGCGACCGTGTGCTGGCCGAACTGGCCCAGGTCCACCCGGACATCCACCGCCGTGCGCAGCAACTGAGCCTCACACGCTGGGGTCACGCCATGGCCATCCCGCGGCCCGGCCTGCAGCGCCACCCGGCCCTGCAGGCGCTGCGCGCGGCACGCGGCCGCGTGCGCTTCGCGCATGCCGACCTGGCGGGCTGCAGCGTTTTCGAGGAAGCCTTCACCGCCGGTTGTGAAGCCGCGCTGCGCTAACCTCGCCAGCCTCACTGCTCCTGGCTCCGCCTCACCATGCAATACCGTCGCCTGGGCCGTTCCGGCCTGCAAGTCAGCACCCTGTCACTGGGCTCCTGGGTCACGTACCACAACCAGGTCGACACCGGCCAGGCGGTGGAAATGATGGCCGCGGCCTTTGACGCCGGCGTCAACTTCTTTGACAACGCCGAGGTCTACGCCGGTGGCCGCAGCGAAACCATCATGGGCGACGCACTGAAGAAGCTGGCCTGGCCGCGCTTGAACTACGTCGTCAGCACCAAGTTCTTCTGGGGCCTGGACCGCAGCGGTGACGCCATCAACCGCAAGGACACGCTCAACCGCAAGTACCTGATGCAGGCCATGGACGGCAGCCTGAAGCGTTTCGGCCTGGACCACATCGACCTGATCTACTGCCACCGCAGCGACCCGCACACGCCCATCGAGGAAACCGTGCGCGCCATGAGCGACCTCATCACCCAGGGCAAGGCGCTGTACTGGGGCACCAGCGAATGGAGCGCGGCCGACATCCGCGCGGCCTGGGACATTGCGGACCGCCACGGCTGGCACAGGCCGCTGATGGAGCAGCCGCAGTACCACCTGTTCCACCGCAAGCGGGTCGAACAGGAATACGCGCCGCTCTACGAAGACACGGGCCTGGGCCTGACGACCTGGAGCCCGCTGGCCAGTGGCCTGCTCACCGGCAAGTACAAGAATGGCGTGCCGGCAGGCAGCCGCGGCGCGTTGGAGAACATGGCCTACCTGCGTGACGGGTTGGTGGACGCGCAGAAGAACGCGGCCGTGACCAAGCTGGAAACCATCGCGGCGGACCTGGGCGGCACGGTGGCCCAGCTGGCCCTGGCCTGGGTTGCGAAGAACCCCCGAGTCAGCACCGTCATCACCGGCGCTTCGCGCGTGGAGCAGGTGCACAGCAACCTGGCGGCGCTGGCGCTGCTGGACAAGCTGACGCCCGAGGTGATGGCGCGCATCGAAGCCGCCACCGCCTCACTGGCTGAATAGCCGCTCAGCCGCGCAGGCTGCTCGTTTCGGCTGCTGCTGTCTCGGCCGTCGTCACCGGCCCCTTGCCACTGAAGCGGTCCAGCGCCAGGTAGATCACCGGCGTGATGTACAGCGTCACCGCCTGCGAAAACACCAGCCCGCCCACGACGGCCAGGCCCAGCGGTTGCCGCAGTTCCGCGCCAGCGCCTATGCCTAAAGCGATGGGCAGCGCACCGCACAGCGCCGCCAGCGTGGTCATCATGATGGGCCGGAAGCGCAGCACGCAGGCCTCGCGGATGGCCGCAGCCGGCGCCATGCCCTGATGGCGCTGCGCGTCCAGCGCGAAGTCGATCATCATGATCGCGTTCTTCTTGACGATGCCTATCAGCAGCAGGATGCCGATGGTGGCGATCAGTGTCAGGTCCTGGTCAAAGATCATCAAGGTGCCCAGGGCGCCCACCGCGGCCGACGGCAGGCCGGCCAGGATGGTGATGGGGTGGATGTAGCTCTCGTACAGCACGCCCAGCAGCACGTAGATCACCAGCAGTGCCGAGATGATCAGGATGGCCTGGTTGCCCTGGCTCTTCTTGAACACCGCCGCGTCGCCGCCGTAGGTGGCAATGATGCTGGGCGGCATGTTGATGCTGCCGCGGGCTTCGTCGATCTTCTGCGTGGCGTCGCCCAGCGCCGTGCCGGGCGCCAGGTTGAAAGACACCGTCACCGCCTGCAGCTGGCCCACGTGGTTGATGGACGTGGGGCCGATGGTGCGCGTCACCGTGGCAAAGCTGCTCATGGGCACCAGCGTGCCGGTGCCGGAGCGCACGTAGATGCCGCCCAGCGCTGATTCGTCCAGCTTGGCCTCCGGCGTCACTTCCATGATGACCTGGTAGCTGTCGGTGGGCAGGTAGATGGTGGAGACCTGACGTTCGCCGAAGGCGCTGAAGAGGGCGCTGCGCACGGAATCCATCGTCAGCCCCAGCGTGTTGGCGCGTTCGCGGTCGATCTTCAGCTGCGCCTGCAGGCCGCGCATCTGCGCGTCGCTGGTCACGTCGCGGAAAGAAGGGTCGCTGCGCAGCTTGTCCTGCAGCTTGGTGGCCCATTCGTAGATTTCGTCGGCCTTCACGCTTTGCAGGATGTACTGGTACTGCGCCTTGCTGGAACGCCCGCCCAGCTGCAGGTTCTGGATCGGCCGCATGAACACGTTCAGGCCCGCCACGCCACGCAGCTTCTTGCGCAGGCCTTCAATGACCTGCTTCATGGGCAGGCGCTGGTTGCGGTCCTTCAACGACACGAACATGCGCCCTGTGTTCTGCGCGCCACCGCCGCCGTTGAAGGAGCTGACGTTCAGCACGTTGGGGTCGGCGCGGAAAACGGCCGCGGCCTGTTCCTGCAGGCGCACCATCTGCGGGAAGGACGTGTCTTCCGCGGCTTCGGTACTGACCGAGATCTGGCCAATGTCTTCTTCAGGGAAGAAGCCCTTGGGGATGACCATGAACAGCCACACCGTGGCCACGAAGGTGGCCGCCATCACGGTCAACACCACGCCGCGGTGCGCCAGCGCCCAGTCCAGCGTCTTGCTATAGGCGGCCAGCGTGGCGTCAAAACCGCGTTCGAAGCTGCGCACGATGGCGCCTGGCGGCTTCTTGTGTTCTTCATCGGTCAGGAAGCGGCTGGCCAGCATGGGGACCAGGGACAGCGACACAAAGGCCGACACCAGGATGGCCAGGCCCACCACCACGGCAAATTCATGGAACAGCAGGCCGATGACACCGGGCATGAAGAAGATTGGGATGAACACGGCCACCAGCGACGTGCTGATGCTGATGATGGTGAAGCCCACCTCACGCGCTCCGCGCAGCGCGGCCTGGAAGGGCTTCTCGCCGTTTTCCACGTGCCGCATGATGTTTTCCAGCATCACGATGGCGTCGTCCACCACCAGGCCCACGGCCAGCGTCAGGCCCAGCAGCGACACGTTGTCCAGGCTGTAGTTCAGCCCCCACAGCAGCGCCACCGCGCCCACCAGGGACACCGGCAGGCTGAGTGTGGGAATGACCGTGGCGACAAAGCGGCGCAGGAACAGGAAGATCACCAGCACCACCAGCGCAATGGTGCCGATGAGCGTCAGCGACACGTCGTGCAGCGCTTCCCGCACCGACTTGCTGCGGTCGTTGGTGGGGATGATGCGCACCGACTGCGGCAGCTGCGCCTGCAGTTCCGGGATGCGTGCGCGCACGGCGTCCACCACGCGCACGGTGTTGGCGCCGGGCTGGCGGAACACGGCCAGCGTGATGCTGGGCTCACCGTTGAGCGTGCCGAAAGTCTTGACCGTTTCCAGGCTGTCTTCCACCGTGGCCACGTCACGCAGCCGCACGACATTGCCTCCTCTGTTGGAGACGATGAGGTCGGCGAATTCGCCCGCGTTGCGCAACTGGCGGTTGGCTTGCAGCACCAGCGTCTGGCGCGTGCCTTCCAGCGTGCCCACGGGTGTGTTGCTGTTGGACGCCTTCAGCGCCGCGCTCAGTTCGTCCAGCCCCAGGTTGCGTGCAGCCAGGGCCTGCGGGTTGACGCGTACACGAACGGCGTAACGCTTGGCGCCGAAGATGTTGACCTGCGCCACACCTTCAATGGTGCTGAGCGTGGGTGACAGCAGGTGTTCGGCGTAGTCCTGCAGGTCGGCGGGTGACATGGACGGCGAAGTCAGCGCCATCAGCAGCACCGGCGAATCGGCAGGGTTGACCTTGCGGTAGGCCGGCAGCGCCGTCATGTCCTGCGGCAGCGCACGTTGCGCACGCAAGAGGGCCGCTTGCACGTCCAGTGCGGCGCCGTCGATGTTGCGGCCTTCGGCAAATTCCAGCGTCAGCGACGTCGAGCCCAGCGTGCTGGAACTGCTGATGAGGTTCAGCCCCGGGATCGTCTGGAACTGCTTTTCCAGCGGCAGCGCCACGGAGATGGCCATGGTCTCCGGGCTGGCGCCCGGCAGACTGGCCGACACGTTGATCACCGGCGTGTCGTAGCTGGGCAAGGCCGCCACGGGGATGCTCCGCCAACCGATGACACCGGCCAGCACGATGGCCAGGTTCAGCAGCACCGTCATCACCGGACGGCGTATGAACAGTTCAGACAGGTTCATGGTGCACTCCTGGAAGCAGACCCGGATGCTGCGCGTGCTGGCCCGCCTGCGCTACCGCCTGACGCGGCACCGGACGCAGCGCCACCCTTGCCACCACCCTTGCCGCCACGGCCTTCGCCAGGCTCACGCGGGCGTTCGATCACGGCGGAGCCGGGTCGCACGTTCTGGCGGCCGTCCAGCACCAGGCTTTCGCCGGGCTTCACACCGCGCACGGCCGCGTCTTCGCCCATGGCCTGCAGCACTTCCACCGGGCGCGGCGCGACCTTGCCGTCCGTCACCACATAGACAAAGGTGCCGCGTGTGCCGTTGACCACGCTGGCCATGGGCACCACCACTGCGTCGGCGAGGGTGCGCACGGTCATGCTGGTCTTCACATAGGCGCCGGGCCACAGCTTCTGCTCGCGGTTGGCAAAACGCGCCTTCACCTTCACCGTGCCAGAGGTCGCGTCCACCGAGCTGTCCACAAACACCAGCCGGCCCGTGGCCACGCCCTGGCCCGCAGGGCTGTCCGGCAGCGTCGCCGTCACCGGTGCCTTGCCCGTGGCCAGTGCGGCCAGCGCGTCGCCCAGGATGCGCTGCGGCACGCTGAAGCTCACGTCGATGGGGTCGACCTGCGTGATCGTCAGCAGCGTTGTCTGGTTGGCCACCACCGCACTGCCTATGGACACGTTGACGACACCCACGCGGCCGGCCAGCGGCGCGACCAGGCGTGCATAGGACAGCGACACTCTGGCGGCGTCCACGGCGGCGCGGTCGGCGTTGACAGCGGCCACCTGCGCGTCCACCACCGACTGGCTGCTGTCCACGGCGGCCTGGGACACGAACTTCATTGCCACCAGTTCCTTGCTGCGTGTCAGCTGACGTTGCGCGTCGGCCAAGGCCGCCTCGTCACGCGACATCTGTGCGCGCAGCTTGGCCACGTTGGCCTCGTCGGCGCGCGCGTCCAGCGTGAACATCGGCTCGCCTGCGCGCACGAACTGACCGTCCTTCACATGCACGCGGGTCACCACACTGCTGACCTGCGGCTTGATGTCCACCGAGTTTTCAGGCGTCACCGTGCCCGTGGCTTCCACCGTGATCGGCACGTCGCGCTTTTGCGCGCGCACGGTGCTCACCATCACAGGCGGTGCGCTCGCTGCAGGCCCGGCGGCGTTGGCCGGCGCCGGGGCGGAAGCCGGGGCGGGAGCCGGCGCGGAAGTTGAGGCGGAAGACGCGGGCGGCAGGCCGGGGTCCGGCACCGGTGTGCTGCGGCCGCAGGCGCTGAGCAGCAGGCTCAGGGCAAAGGCTGCTCCTGCGGACGACAAGGGAGGTCGGGTCGGGTTCTTCTTCACAAGCATCAGTGACTCCGGGGATGCGCGTGTCAGAGCACGCGTCTGATCAATTGCAGGCCCGCCCGCAGCGTGGCCAGTTCTTCAGGGTTGCAGGCCGACAGGGCCCGGGTCAGGTCGTCATGCGCGCCGCCGCGGATACGGCGCAACTGCGCCGCACCGGCGACGGTGATGTGCAAAGGTGAACGCCGTCTGTCTGCTGCGTCAGCGCGTGTTTCTACCAAGCCGGCACGCACCAACCGGTCGGCCATGGCCGACGCCGTGGGCATGGTCACGCCCAGGAAGGCCGCCAGGTCGCCGATGCTGCAGCCGGCATGTTTGGCGACGAAATTCAGGCTCCGGAACTGCGGCACGGACATCTCTTCGCCCACATGCCGGCGCATGGCGTGGCGCAGCGCGTCCATGGCGGCGGGCACCGTGTCCAGCACGGCACCGGCGCAGTCGTCCAGGGCTTGCAAATGCGCGTTGGCGGGTGCCGCAGCGGTGCGGCGGGCGCGGGAAGGCATGGCGAGAACGGGGTGCTGAGCCGGGAAAATAGTTAGCACAGCTTACCATTTTCGCCTTCCTGCATGTCCAGGTCAGCGCGGGCCTGCACGGTCCTGCGCATGCCGCGGTTTCTCGCGGCCCGCGTTCAGCGCACGCTGAAGGGCGACTGGAAGGGCCGCCCGAACGCCACCCCGGCGATCACCGTCCCCGCGGCTTTCAGGTGCTGCTTGCCGCTGCGCTTGTTGTTGCGCGTGTCGACAAACTCCACCGGGCCGTCCACCAGGTCCAGCAGCGTCAGGTCCGCCGGCGCGCCCACCTGCAGCGTGCCGTGCTTGGGCAGGCGGCCGATGACTTTGGCCGGCGCCTGCGTGGCCATCGCCACGACTTCGGTCAGGCTGAAGCCCATGTTCAGGAACTTGCTCATCACCCAGGGCATGAAGGGCATGCCCGGTGAGTTGCCGGAGAACACATGGATGTCGGACGAAATGGTGTCGGGCCCGCAGCCTTGTGCGATGGCCGCTTCGGCAATCGTGTAGTCGAAGCTGCCGCCGCCGTGCCCGATGTCGAAGATCACGCCGCGCTTCTTGGCCGCCAATGCGGCCGGCAGCAGCTTGCCGTCCTGCACGATGTTGGTCCCGTCGCCAGCCAGGTTGGGCGCGCCGGAATAGCAGTGCGTCAGCACGTCGCCGGGGCGCAGCAGGTCCAGGATGTCGGACATCAGCTTGCGGTCGGCCACGCCGCCGATGTGGCACAGGATCTTGGCCGGCATGCCCGACATCACGCAGGCCTGGATGGCCCGCTTCAGCGGCTCCGTGCCGTGGCGCGCCACCACGTTTTCGCTCATGCGCACCTTGACGCCCAACACGATCTCGCTGTTCTCGGCCACCACGCGCGCGGCCTGCTCGGCAATGGCGTAGTCGATGTTGTAGAGCTCCGGCACCGGGAAGCCGGCCAGCCCCGCCACCGCGATGTGCACGAAGGCGAACTGGCGCGTGCGGCTGCCGGGCAGCAGGAAGCGGCGGAAGGCGGCGATGTTGTTGGCGCCGGCATCACCGGCCGACACCACCGTGGTGGTGCACTGGTGGGCCACCAGTTCGTCGGCCGGGATGCCGATCGGCGAGCCGAAGGCGTAGGTGTGCGCGTGCAGGTCGATCAGGCCGGGCGTGACCAGCTTGCCGGCGGCGTCGAGCACCCTGTGGGCACGCTCGGCCGGGATGCTGGCCTCCACCGCCTCGATGCGGCCGTGGCGCATGCCGATGTCGCGTTTGCCGCTG
>JANOAM010000726.1:0-5914 GCA_031411215.1 Betaproteobacteria bacterium | reverse complement strand
TGGCGCCGGCCAGGTGGTTCACCAGCTCTTCCAACAGCGGCAGCGCGTCTTGCGGCCGCCCCACACCCAGCAGGGCACGCGCCAGATGCAGCGCGCCGCGGATGCGGTTGTCGCGCCAGCCTTCGAAACCGGGGTCGGCCTTTTCCAGCGCCTGCAACTGCTCGCGGTTGATCTGCGCGTAGACCAGGGCCCGGTCGGGTTGCCCGGCCTCCAGCAGCACGTAGCCCAGGTTGTTGGCCTCGGTGGCCAGGCCGTTGCGGTAGGCCACGTGGTCGGGGTCGCGTGCGACGTTCTCCTGGCGCACCTGCACGGCACGTTCGCCGTGCGCCACGGCTTCGGCGACGCGGCCCAGGTCGAAGCACACCATCATGCGTGCGCCGGCAAGGGTGCCCAGCTGGTGCAGGTCTTCGCTGCTGGCCCGCCCTTCGTCGACCAAGCCCTGGTACACCGATTCGGCCTGGGCAAAGGCGGCCAGCGCATCGTCAGGGCGCTGCAGGTTGGCCAAGCTCCAGGTGTTGAAGACCTGCCCACGGCCGAGGTGGGCCGACCCCAGCTCCGACAGCAGCTGGCCGTCACGCGGGTGGCGTTGCAGGGCGCGTTCCACCACCGCCGTCATCTGTTCAAAACCTTCCAGTGCGGCCGGGGCATCACCGCGGCGGCGCGCCGCCATGGCGCGTGTGCGCCAGGCGCGTGCCCACCAGATGCCGTAGTGCGGGTTGCCGCCATGCACGGGCTCACCTGCCTGGAACAGCGGCAGGCTGCGCAGCGCGTGCGCGTCAGCGTCCTGCGGCTGGTCCATGGCCATCAGCAGCTGGTCGGACTGCAGGTGCGCCAGGCGCGAATAGGCCATGGCCAGTTCACCAGAGAAGGCGGCGTCGTTGCCCGCCTGGTTGGCCAGCCGGTCCAGGTGGCCGATCATGTTCTGCAGCAGCTGCACCTTCAGCGTGGCGCCGCCGGGCAGGAAGTGCACAGCGTCGGCATGGCGCACCATCACGTCGCTGGCAATGGCACGGGCCTCGGCCAGGTGGGCCTGGGCTCGGTCACGCGCCGCCGCCGCGCGCTGGGCCTGCAGCAGCGCCATGCCGAGGCCCCCCGCCAGGCCCAGCACGCCCAACGCCGCGGCCACACGCCCCTGCAGCAGCGTGGCTGCCAGGCCCGAGACGAGGCCGACGCCGCCCACCACACCCGCCAGCACGGCCCAGCGGTTGCGGCGCACGAACTTGTCCAGCACGTACAGCGGCGACGCGGCGCGCGCGGCCACCGGCCGGGCCTGCAGGTAACGCTCTATGTCCGCTGACAGCGCATCGACGCTGGTGTATCGGCGCTCAATGGGCTTTTCCAACGCCATCAGCAGGATGTGGTCCAGGTCGCCTTCCAGGCGCTTGCGGGTGTCTATCCAACGCGGGTCCAGCGCGTCGCGGGCGCTCAGGCGGCTGGGGCGTGTGGGCTGCTCTTCCAGCACGCCCTTCACGGCCTCGGCCGCGGTGGTGGCGGCCCGCCCGGTGGGCCGGGCGCCGGTGAGCATCTGGTACAGCAGGACACCCAGGCTGTAGATGTCGGTGGCGGTGGTGACGGGCTCGCCGCGCACCTGCTCGGGGCTGGCGTAGTGCGGCGTGTAGGGCCGTTCGCCTTGCTGTGTGACACCGGGGTCCGTGCCCTCCAGCGGGTCCAGCGCCTTGGCAATGCCGAAGTCCAGCAGCTTGACCGGGCCTTCGCCGTCCACCAGCACGTTGCCGGGCTTCAGGTCGCGGTGCACCAGCAGGTTGCGGTGCGCATGCGCCACCGCATCGGCCAGTTGCAGGAAGAGCTTCAGGCGCAGTTCCAGCGGCAGGCCCAGCGCGGCTTCGTGGATGGGGCGCCCATCCACGTATTCCATGACGAAGTAGGGCAGGCCTTCTTCGCTGGCACCTGCGTCCAGCAGGCGCGAGATGTGCGGGTGGCTCAGCCGTGCCAGCGCATTGCGCTCCTGCGCAAAACGCTGCAGCACGGCCGTGCTGTCCATGCCGCGTTTGAGCAGCTTCACCGCTGCGCGGCCTTCGTAGCTGCCGTCGGCACGGCGCGCTTCAAAGACTTCACCCATGCCGCCTTCGCCCAGCCGGCGCACGACCTCCCAGGCGCCCAGGCGCTGGCCCAGCTGCGCGGCACGCGCCGGAGCCGGGGGCAGGGGCAACACGGCCGGCGTGTCCAGGAAGCTGCCGCCGCCAGTCACTTCTACGCTCACTTCAGCATGGTGGCGAAGCAGGGTGCGCAACTCGGCCTCGGCCTCACCGTCCAGGCGCGCCGCGGCGATCAGCGACTCATGCTCGGCAGCAGGTCGCTCCAGCAAGGATTCGAACAGGGACTTGATTTGCGACCAGCGGCTGGCGTCTGCACTCATGCAGCGATGATGCCCTGCGCCTGGCGCAGCCTGCCGGCCGCCAGCGCGTCAGCCGGGTCTTCCAGCACGCGGCGCTGCAGGTCGGCCACCGCCTGCAGCGCTGCATGCTGCGCAGCCTCGTGCTCACCCAGGGCTCGCTGCACCAGAGCCAGTTCCAGTGCGCACCAGCCCCGGCGGCCCAGCGCCCAGCCGCTGTCGGACTGGGCCATGCCCAGCATCGCTTCCAGCAGACGCGGAAGGGCTTCGGCGGGCTGGCTCGCTGCCCACAGCGCCCGGCCACGATGCAGCGCAAACCAGCGCCGGCGTGCCGTCCAGGTGGGCACACCGGGGTCCTCGGCTTCCAGTGCGCAGATGACGGCCTCGCCGCGTGCAGAGACCGCCAACGCTTCGGCCACCAGGCCGGCTTGCAGCAGCTCGGCGGTGAGGTTGTTGGACTCACCCGCCACGCCTTCGCGGTAGGCGGTGTTGTCGGGCTGCAGCGCCAGCGCCTGTTCGCGGCAGCGCACCGCGCGGCGGCCTGCATCCAGGGCTTCGTCGATGCGGCCCAGGCGCTTGAGCACGATCATCTGCGCGCCCGCGATGGTGCCCAGCTGGTAGGGCACGTCGCTGTCGCCGGGCTGGTCCACGGCCAGCGCGGCATAGGCGGCATCGGCCTCGGCCAGCACCTCCAGCGCGCGCGCCGACAGCCCCAGGCTGGGCTCGAACCAGGTGTCCAGCGCCGTGCCCATGCCGACCAGGGCCGATGCGTGTTCGAAGCGCAGCGTGTGGTGGCGCGGGAAGCGCTGCAACACGCCGTGCAGGAAACGGCGCAGCCGTTCATAGGTCTCCAGCGAAGCCTGCGTCTCGCCGCCCAGCCGCTGCAGCTTGGCCTGGCAGCGAAAGGCGCGTGCCCACCACTGGAAGAATTCCGGGTCGTCGCGCTGCGACGCTTCGCCAGCCGGGAACAACAGCAGGGCGCGCTGCGTGTGGGCGCCGCAGTCCTCGGCCAGGTCCAGCGTGGTGTCCAGGCCGGGCAGTTGCACATCGGCCAGGCGGGCATGGGCCTTGGCCAGTTCGGCGGCCAGTTCGCCGTCGCCCGGCGCACTGATGTGCAGGCGTTCCAGGTGGGCGATGGTGTCGGTCAGCAGGTCGGCCTTCATGCGCAGGCCACCGGGCAGGAAGGTGGCCATGTCGGCGTAGCGCATCAGCACCTCGCGCACCAGGGTGCTGGTCTGCGCCAGGCGCGACCGCGCTTCGTCGCGGGCCAGCGCCGCCAGGCGGGCCTGCCAGCTGCTGACACCCAGGCCAACCGCCAGCGCCACCAGAGCCAGCGCGGCCATGGCGTCACGCGCCTGCCAGGCCGACGCGCCCAGCGCCGCGGCCACGGCCAGCAAAGCCAGCAACGACGCGGTCACCGTGCCGCGGTGGCGCGCCACAAAACGCCCGGCCACGTAGACCGGCGTGCGCGGCCGCGCGGACACCGGCTGCAACGCCAGCATGGCGCGCAGGTCGGCGGCCAGCGCGTCCACGCTGCCGTAGCGTGCACCCACGGGCTTGGCCAGGGCCTTCAGCACGATGGCGTCCAGGTCGCCGGCCAGGCGGCGGCGCGGCACGCCGGGGTCGGCTTGCGGGTCGGCCCGGGGATCGACCACGCACTGGCTGGGCCGTGTGGGCTCTTCTTCCAGCACTGCGCGCAGCGCCGCAGCGGCCGTGGTCGTGCCGCGGCCGTAGGGCCGCACGCCGGTGACCAGCACATGCAACAGCACACCCAGCGAATAGACGTCGCTGGCCGCGGTGATGCGCTCACCACGCACCTGCTCCGGGCTGGCGTAGCCGGGGGTCAGCGGGCGTGGTGCGTCGGCTTCGTCCGGGTCGTTGTGTGCCAGGTCCAGGGCCTGGGCGATGCCGAAGTCCAGCAGCTTGACCTGCCCGGCCCCGTCCACCAGCA
Source organism: Betaproteobacteria bacterium (assembly GCA_031411215.1). Lineage (GTDB taxonomy): Bacteria > Pseudomonadota > Gammaproteobacteria > Burkholderiales > Burkholderiaceae_C > Rubrivivax. The sequence goes on along the minus strand of JANOAM010000726.1, from coordinate 1,610 downwards.
CGTTGGCGGGCTTCAGGTCGCGGTGCACCAGGCCGTGGTGGTGGGCGTGCGACACGGCGTCGGCCAGTTGCAGGAACAGGCGCAGCCGCGCAGCCAGCGGCAGACCGCGGCAGGACTCGTCCAGCGGGCGGCCGTCGACCGCCTCCATGACAAAGTAGGGCCGGCCGTCGGCGCTGCGGCCGGCGTCCAGGAGACGCGCGATGTGGGGGTGGTTCAAGCGAGCCAATGCCCGCGTTTCCTGCAGCACCAGGGCTTGGCGTTCGTCGCTGTCCAGGCCCGCAGGCAGCAGCTTGACAGCCACACGCGCTTCATACGCGCCGTCGTCACGCTGCGCTTCCCAGACCTCACCCATGCCGCCGGAGCCCAGCGGCGCGGTGAGCCTCCAGGGGCCCAGGCGTTCGCCGCGGCGGTCCATGGGCGCCGCAGCCGCCAGGCTGGCATGGCCGGCCAGGAAGGCGCTGCCGGCGGCTTCTTCGGCCTCGTGGTGGGCCAGCAGATCGCGCACCTCACGCACAGTGGGCGCGCCTGCGCCGGCCTGGTCCAGCAGGGCCGCGCGTTGGTCCACGGGCGCGGACAGCACGCGTTCGAACAGCGTGCGCACGTCGGACCAGGAAGCGGCGGCCATGGGCACGATCCTAGAGGCGGAGCGCCGCGTGGCGGCAGACAGGGATCAGGGCGTGCTCCACGGCAAGGGTGAACTGCACCACGAAGCCGCGGCACTCCCCTGCAAACGCGGCTTGCAGGGCGTTCACGGCTCACGCAGGATGCGCGGCCATGTCATCCGCCGCCTTGCCCCAGGACGTCACCGTCTGGCTTGAACAGCTGAGCGGTGGCCAGCCTGGCGCCGGACACCAGGTGTTCACCCTGCTGTACAGCGAACTGCACCGCCTGGCCCGTGTGCACATGCGGCGAGAGTCCCCCGGCCACACGCTGGGTGCGACGGGCCTGGTGCACGAAGCCTGGTTCCGGCTGTCGGAACAGAACCGCACCACCTGGCGCAACCGCACGCACTTCATGGCCGTGGCCAGCACCATGATGCGGCGCATCCTGGTAGACCACGCGCTGGCCCACCGCGCGGCCAAGCGCGACGCGCAGCTGGAACCCATCAGCACCACGCTGCTGGACCGCCACGGCGACGGCCTGGACCACGACGTGGTGGCCGTGCACGACGCGCTGCTGGCGCTGGAAGCGCATGACGCGCGCGCGGCCAAGGTGGTGGAGCTGAAGTTCTTCGGCGGGCTGGAGATCGAGGAGATCGCCCAGGTGCTGGGCATCTCCCCGGCCACCGTCAAACGCGACTGGCTGCTGGCGCGGGCCTGGCTGCGGCGCGAGCTGGGCGGCGCGGCCTGATCACAGCCAGCAGGCCAATGCCCACGAGCGCCAGGCTGGCCGGTTCCGGCACGGTGCCGCCACTGCTGTTGGCAGCGCTGGTGGTGATGCGCACGTCCACGTTGCCGTGGTCGTACAGGTAGCTGCCACGCGGGTCGTAGCGGATCTCCACCGTGTCGCCCGCGGCCAGCGTGAGGCCTGGCGTGTAGACCGTCTGCAAAGCCGAAGTGGTGGTGTTGGCGTAGGTCACCGTGAACTGGCCCAGGTCGTGCGCCGTGCCG
>JANOAM010000725.1:0-6662 GCA_031411215.1 Betaproteobacteria bacterium | reverse complement strand
CGGCTACAACGACGAACCGGTGGAAGACGGCGAGGTCATCGACCTGCACCGCCGCGACTACCTGCGCAACCACCTGCGCGAGGTGCACCGCGCCATCGAAGACGGCGTGCCCGTCAACGGCTACTTCCTCTGGTCCTTCGTGGACAACTACGAGTGGGAAGACGGTTACGAGCGGCGCTTCGGCATCGTGCACTGCGACTTCGACACGCTGGTGCGCACGCCCAAGCTGTCCGCCCGCTACTACGCCGAGGTGATGCGCACGCGCACCGTCCTCTGACCTTCATCGCGCACACATCACCGGCACCGCCCCCATGACCCCCCAAGCCCCGCGCGACCGGCTCCCCATGTCCCAGAAGGTCGGTTACGGCCTGGGCTCCTTCCTGGACATGTGGGGCCACTGGCTCTACCAGTCGCTGGCCTTCCATGTGTTCAACGTGGCCCTGGGCATGGCGCCGGGGCTGATCTCCACCGCGCTGGGCATCAAGATCTTCATCGACGCCGTGTCCGACGCCTTCTTCGGCTGGCTGTCGGACAACACGCGCACACGCTGGGGCCGGCGCCGGCCCTTCATGCTGGTGGGCGGTGTGCTGGCGGGTGTGGGCCTGCCGCTGATGTTTGCGGTGGGCCGCGGCTGGAGCGACCAGGCCTACTTCGTCTTCATCCTGGTGTCGCTGGTCATCTACGTGCCGGTCATGAGCTGTTTCAACATGCCCTGGGCGAGCCTCGGCTCGGAGATGACACCCGACTACCACGAGCGCACCGCCGTGATGTCGGTGAAGAACGCCATCCAGAAGATTCCGGAACTGGCCATGTTCGTGGCCGCGCAGTTCACCACGCTGGCCATCTTCAAGGACAGCAGCACGGGCAAGCCCGACATCCTGCTCGGGGCCCAGGTCTACACCAGCCTCCTGGGCGCCATCATGGTGGGGCTGTCGCTGGCCATGTTCTTCATGGTCAAGGAGCGCTATTACGAAGCCCTGGTGGTGAACAAGCGCGAGAAGGTGCCCTTCAAGGACACGCTGTACCGCACGCTGGCCAACAAGCCCTTCCGCATCTTGCTGGGCACCATGCTGGCCTACGGCCTGGCCACCGCCATGGTGGGCCTGCTGGGCTACTACACAACCCTGTACTACGTGTGCAAAGGCGACGTGACGCTGGGCACGCAGTGGAACTCCGCCATGGGCGTGTCCGGCATGGTCATGGGCCTGGCCGGCATTCCCTTCGCGGGCTGGGTGGCGCACCGCTGGGGCAAGCGCAATGCGCTGGTCACGGTGTTGTCGCTGGCCATCTGCGCCTTCATCGGCGACTGGTTCTTCTACAACCCGGACCTGCCCTGGCTGCAGGTCCTGGCCAGCGGCTGCGTGGCCTTCACCGGCGCCGGCTTCTGGACGATCTACGGCTCCACGCTGGCCGACGTGATCGACCACGACGAACTGGAAACCAACCAGCGCCGCGAAGGTTCGTTTTCGGCCTGCCAGTCGTGGATCAGCAAGGTGGGCCTGGCGCTGGGCAACGGCGCGTCAGGCTGGATCCTGCAGTTCACGGGCTTCGATTCCAAACTGCCGGTGCAGGGCGAAGACGCCCTCTTCCTGATCCGCGTGCTGCTGTCGGGCATCCCGGTGCTGGGGCTGGTGATTGCCATTGTCATCATCCTGCGCCTGCAGCTGACGGAGCAGCGGGTGCACGAAATCCGCGGGCTGCTGGAAGCGCGCCGCGGCGTCGTATGAGCAGCCGGCGTTCCTTCATTCTGTCCTCTGCCGGAGGCGGCCTGGCCGTCGCCGCCACGGTCCTGGGTTGCGGCGGCGGTGGTGCCGAAGCCAGCGAACCGCCAGCCAACAGTCCCACCAACACCACCGGCATGCGCAACCTCAACAGCGTGCAACTGTCGCAGCTGATGGGTGCGGGCTGGAACCTGGGCAATTCGCTGGAAGCCACAGGTGGCGAAACCGCCTGGGGCAACGCGGCCACCACGCCAACCTTGCTCAACGCCGTCAAGGCAGCCGGCTTCAAAACCATGCGCATCCCCGTGTCGTGGAAGCAGTACGCCGACGCCAACGACAACATCAGCACGACCTGGATGGCGCGTGTGACCCAGGTCGTGCGTGACGCCCAGGCGGCGGGATTCTTCGTCATCATCAACATCCACTGGGACGGTGGCTGGATGCAGCCGACCTACGCCCGCCAGGCCGAAGCCAACGCGCGCATCACGACCTTCTGGACGCAGATCGCCAACAACTTCAAGAGCTTTGACGACACGCTGCTGTTCGCCGGCACCAACGAGGTGATGGTGGACGGCGACTACGGCACGCCGAAGGCCGAATACGTGGCGGTGCAGAACAGCTTCAACCAGAACTTCGTCACCACGGTGCGCGCCACCGGCGGCAACAACGCCGTGCGGTACCTGGTGGTGCAGGGCTTCAACACCAACATCGAGCACACGCTGGCCTTTGCCGTGCTGCCCACGGACCCTGCGGCGGGCCGGCTGATGATGGAAGTGCACTTCTACGACCCCTACCACTTCACCATCGACGAGAACAGCAGCATCTGGCAGTGGGGCGCCACGGCCACGGACCCGGCAGCCACCGACACCTGGGGCAACGAAGCCCATGTGGACGCGCAGTTCCAGAAGATGAAAACACGCTACGTGGACCGGGGTGTGGCGGTGATCCTGGGCGAATACGGCGCCATGGCTCGCAACCGCTTTCCCGGCGCGGACACCTACCGCAATCTCTGGAACCTGTACGTGACACGGGCCGCCTGGACACGCGGCCTGGTACCTGTCTACTGGGACAACGGCGCCACCGGCGACCACGGCATGGGGCTGTTCAACCGCGGTACCGGGGCGCAGGTGTTCCCCACGCTGATCAGCAGCATCGTCAACGCCGCACGGTGAGCGCTGGTGCCACAGGCCTAACGCCAACCCCCATCCACCGTGAATTCCTGTGCCGTGCACATGCGCGCCTGCTCGCTGGCCAGGAACAGCACCATGGCGGCCACGTCCTCGGCCTGCACACGGCCGGGCAGGCACTGGTTGCGGTCGATTTCGCGTTCACCTTCGGGCGTGAGCCACAGCGACACCTGGCGCGGCGTCATCACCCAGCCCGGTGTGACGGTGTTGATGCGGATGCGGTCCCGGCCCAGTTCCGCCGCCGTGCCGCGCGTGAGGCCGTTGATGGCCGACTTGGCCACCGCATAACAGGGATAGTCCGCGTTCTTGATCTGCCAGCCGAAGGACCCCACGTTGACCACGGCGCCCGCGCCCAGCCGCCGCATGCCGGGCAGCACCGCCTGCAGCGCGAAGAAGGCGGCACGCTGGTTGAGCGCGATGCGGTCGTCGTAGTAGGCGGGTGTCACGCTGTCCAGCGTGTGGCGTTCGTCGCTGGCCACGTTGTTGACCAGCACGTGGAAGTCGCCCAGCTCAGCCGCCGCGTCGGCCAGGGCCGATTGCAGTGCGGGCACATCGCGCACATCGTTGTGGCGCCACCAGGGCGGTGGCAGGTCGGCCTGCACCACTTGCTCGGTGAGAATCACGCTGGCGGCATCGTCCACGTCCACAAAGGCCACGCGCGCACCCTGCTGCGCAAAGGCTGTGACGATGGCCGCACCAATGCCCGAGCCACCGCCGGTGACAAAGACACGCTGGCCTTGCAGGTCCGCATAGCGGACGTCCGCAAGCCCTTGAGGAGTTGAAGGAATCATGGACAGCGATCGTATCGGCGCCGCACCGGCTTGTGGTGCCGTGCAGGTGGTGTGGGACGCGGGCGCGGTGCTGGGCGAAGGCTGCCTGTGGTCTGAACGTGAACAGGCGCTGTGGTGGGTGGACATCCTGCAGCAGCGCCTGCACCGCTTCCGGCCGGCTGACGGGGAACGCCGCACCTGGCAGCTGCCCGACACGGTGTCGGCCGTGGCCGAGCGCACGCACGCCAAGGGCCTGGTGCTGGCGATGCGCAACGGCTTTGCCTTCTTCGACCCCGACACCGAAGCCTTGCAACTGCTGGCCCAGCCCGGCCTGCCGGGCAACCGCTTCAACGACGGCGCCTGCGACGCACAAGGTCGTTTCTGGTCCGGCAGCATGGACTTCGCCTGCCGCGCCAAGACCGGCGGCCTGTACCGGCTTGAACCTGATGGCGACCGCGCACCCCGGTGTGACCTGGTCCTGGACGCCGGTTTCCCCGTCACCAACGGCCCGGCCTGGACGCTGGACGGCCGCACGATGTTCTTCAACGACACGGTGCGTGGACGTGTGCTGGCCCTGCCCTTTGACGCGGCCACAGGCCAGCTCGGTGCGGCGCGTACCTTCCTGCAGCTCGCAGCGGACGATGGCTACCCCGACGGCATGACGGTGGACGCGGCAGGCCGTCTGTGGCTGGCCCACTGGGGCGCCGGCTGCGTCAGCGTGCATGACAGCGCGGACGGCCGAGAACTGGCGCGTGTGCACCTGCCGGCGCCACACATCACCAAGATGGCGTTTGGCGGGCCGGGCCTGCGCACGCTGTTCATCACCAGTGCACGGCACGAGCTCAGCGCCGAACAACTGGCCGCCCACCCGCTGTCCGGTGCGCTGTTTGCCGTGCACACCGATGTGTGCGGATTGCCGGCGCACACGTTCCACGGCTGAAACCGGCTGAAACCATGCCCGTTCCACCTCGGTGATGTACCGATGTTCCGCGCACGCGCGGCCGACGACACTTTCGCGCCACCCTCACAGGAGATACACCGCATGCAACGTCGCACACTGAACGCGCTGATCGCCGCCACCAGCCTGGCCGGTCTGGCCTGGGCCTTGCCGGCGGTGGCGCAGGACAAGGGCATGGTCGGCATCTCGATGCCCACCAAGAGCTCGGCCCGCTGGATCGCCGATGGCGACAACATGGTCAAGGTGTTCAAGGAAAAGGGCTTCAAGCCCGACCTGCAATACGCTGACGACGACATCCCCAACCAGCTGGCCCAGATCGAGAACATGATCACCAAGGGCGCCAAGGTGCTGGTCATAGCGGCCATCGACGGCACCACCCTGGGCAAGGCGCTGCAGAGCGCGGCCGACAAGGGCATCAAGGTCATCGCCTACGACCGGCTGATCAAGGGCACCAAGAACGTCGACTACTACACCACCTTCGACAACTTCCAGGTCGGTGTGCTGCAGGCCACGTCGCTGGTGGACAAGCTGGGCCTGAAACAAGGCAAGGGCCCCTTCAACATCGAACTCTTCGGTGGCAGCCCCGACGACAACAACGCCTTCTTCTTCTACGACGGCGCCATGAGCGTGCTCAAGCCCTTCATCGACAGCGGCAAGCTCGTCGTGCGCAGCAAGCAGATGGGCATGGACAAGGTCGGCACGCTGCGCTGGGACGGCGCGGCGGCGCAGGCGCGCATGGACAACTTGCTGTCGGCCTTCTACGGCAAGGACAAGATCCACGCCGTGTTGAGCCCGTATGACGGCATCTCCATCGGCATCCTGTCGTCGCTGAAGGGTGTGGGCTACTGCAGCAAGACGCAGCCCTGCCCGGCGGTGAGTGGACAGGACGCCGAGGTGCCTTCGGTGAAGTCCATCTTGAAGGGCGAGCAGTTCTCCACCGTGTTCAAGGACACGCGTGAACTGGCCCGTGTCACGGCCAACCTGGTGGAAGCCGTGTTGAGCGGGAAGAAGCCCGAGGTCAACGACACCAAGACCTACAACAACGGCGTCAAGGTGGTGCCGGCGTATCTGCTCAAGCCCGTGGCGGTGGATGGCACGAACTGGAAGCAGATCCTGATCGACAGCGGCTACTACAAGGAAAGCCAAATCAAGTGAACCCCACCCTGGCCGCCGCCGGGCCAGGCTCCGGGGTGGCCGACGCCATCCTGGAGATGCGCGGCATCTGCAAGCGCTTCCACGGTGTGGCGGCGCTGCAGGACGTGAACCTCAGCGTGCGCCGCGGTGAGATCCACGCCGTGGTGGGTGAAAACGGCGCCGGCAAGTCGACGCTGATGAAGGTGCTGTCCGGCGTCTATCCGCACCCGGACTACGAAGGCCAGATCCGCTGGCAGGGCCAGGAGCAGCGCTTCGGCGGCATCAGCGACAGTGAAGCGCTGGGCATCATCATCATCCACCAGGAACTGGCCCTCGTGCCGCTGCTGTCGATTGCCGAAAACATCTTCCTGGGCCACGAGCCGGGGCGCTTCGGGCTCATCGACTGGACCACCGCGCACCAGCGCACGAAGGCGCTGCTGGCCAAGGTGGGCTTGAAAGAGCCCTCCACCGCGCTGATCGACACCCTGGGTGTCGGCAAGCAACAACTGGTGGAGATTGCCAAGGCGCTGGCCAAGGACGTGAAGCTCCTGATCCTGGACGAGCCCACGGCCAGCCTCAACGAAAGCGACAGCGCGGCGCTGCTGGACCTGCTGCTGGAACTGAAGCGCCAGGGCATCGCCTGCATCCTGATCTCGCACAAGCTCAACGAGATTGCCAAGGTGGCGGACGCCGTGACCGTGCTGCGCGACGGCGCCACCATCACCACGCTGGACTGCAAGAGCGGCCCGCCCAGCGAAGACGCCATCATCCGCGCCATGGTCGGCCGCGAGATGGCTGACCGCTACCCCAAGCGCCAACCGAAGATTGGTGAGGTGCGGCTGGAACTGCGCGACTGGCGTGTGCGCCACCCGCTGCACGCGGAACGCGAGGT
>JANOAM010000724.1:0-2491 GCA_031411215.1 Betaproteobacteria bacterium | reverse complement strand
CTTCAGGCCCAGCACCTGCAAGCCCACCAGTTCGCACATGCGGCGGATCTGGCGCTTGCGGCCTTCGCGCAGCACAAAGCGCAACTGGTCCTCGTTCTGCCAGCTCACGGCGGCGGGCCGCAGCGCCACGTCGTCCAGCGTGAGGCCGTGGCGTAGGCGGGCCATGTCTTCCTCGGGCAAACGGGCACCCGGGCCGCCCTTGGTGTAGGCCACACGCACCAGGTATTCCTTTTCCACGCGGGTCTCGTCGCCGATCAGCCGTTTGGCGATGCGGCCGTCTTGCGTGAACACCAGCAGGCCAGTGGAATCGATGTCCAGCCGGCCGGCCGCAGCCAGGTAGCGCAGATGCCCACCATGGAACTGGATGCCGGAGCTGTCGCCTTCCCAGTGGTTCTGCGGTGTGACCAGGGTGATGGCCGGCTCGTAGCCGTCTTCGGCCTGGCTGCTGACGATGCCCATCGGCTTGTGCAGCAGCACCGTCACGCGGCGCAGTTGTTCCTGGCTGGCGCGCGGGTCGATGGTGATGACCGCATCGGTGGCCGCCCGCTGGCCCAGCACGGCCATGGCACCGTTGACCCGGACCCAGCCGGCTTCTATCCACTCGTCGGCTTCGCGGCGCGAGCACAGACCGCGTTCGGTCATCAGCTTGGACACGCGCACGCCTTCGGGGGCGGTCGCGGCTGCTGGCAGCGCCGGTGCGGCCGGCCGGGGTGGCGGCCTTGGGGTGGCTCTGCCGGCAGTCTGGGGTGCGGGTCGGGTGTCACTTCGGGACTCGCTTCTGGGATCGTTTCTGGTGTCCCTTCTGGGATCGCTTCGGACATCACGCCTGGCGTCCGGCCTGGGCGCAGCCCGGGGGGCGGCCGGGGGCCTGGGCGCTGCCGCAGGCTTGGCCTCGGCGGCGGACTGCGGTTCGGGCAAGGGTTTGGGGCGCGCCACGCCGGGCGCGGGCGCCGGTCCGGAGACACCGCGCACACGCTGGCGGAAAGGGTCGCGCGGGGCGGCTTGCGGGTTGAGCTTGATCTTGGGGCGTTCGGCCATGGCTGAATTGGACCATGGGTGGCCCTGCGTGCCGGCAGATTGTCAGAAAGCTCTATCGTCTTCGACCCATGCACACGCCCATGCAGATGCCTCTCCACGCCAAGGTCATCGCCGTCGCCCTGCTCAGTGCCACGGTCTGGCAGGCGGCGCTGGCCGCACCACTCGCCCCCGCATTGCAGGACGCGTTGGATCAAGCCGTGACCCGCTACGACAGCGGCCGCCTGGCCGACGCGCGCCGCGCTTTTGAAGCCTTGTCGCGCCGTGGCGTGGCCGCAGCCGACTACAACCTGGCCGTCATGCACCAGCGCCGCCAGTTGCCCGGTGCCAGTGACCGCAGCGCGCGCCGCCTGCTGGAGCGCGCGGCCCGCGGTGGTTTTGTCACCGCGCAGGTCTCGCTGGGCCGCATGCTGGAAAGCGGCGAGCTCGGTGTGCGCGACCTGAAGCTGGCGCACCGCTGGTACGAAGCGGCTGCGGAAGGTGGCAGCGTCGAAGCCATGACCGCCATGGGCACGGCGCACTACCTGGGCCGCGGTGCTGCCAAGGACATGGCCCGTGCCGCGCACTGGTTCCGCGAAGCCGCCAAGGGCGGCGACGTCGGCGCGCAGTACCTGCTGGCGTCGCAATACGAAGCCGGCGACGGCGTCAACCGCGACTTGCGCCTGGCGCGCTACTGGTACGACGTGGCCGCCCGCAACGGCGACGAGGCCGCTCCGAGCAAGGTCCAGGAAATGGATGCCAAGCTGGCCGCCGAAGTTGGCAGCTGAATCGCGCAGTCCCTAGAGGACGACCTTCACCATCGGGTGTGTGGACAGCGTGCGGTACAGCTCGTCCAGCTGTTCACGGCTGGTGGCCGTGACGGTGAGCGTCAGCCCCAGGTACTTGCCGCCCTTGCTGGGGCGGCGTTCGATGCTGCCGTGGTCGAAGCCGGGATCAAACTGCTGTGCCACCGCCACGATGGCGGCTTCGAAGCCGTCCACCTGCGCACCCATCACCTTGATGGGGAAGGCGCTGGTGTATTCGATGAGGCTCTGGTCGGGTGGGATTTCAGGCATGGAACAGAGATCGGGCCGGAAGGCCCGATCACAAGCAGGATCACAAGCCCATGCTGCCCTTGGCGCGCTGGTAGGACTCGTGCAGCCGCGCATAGACCGGGCCGGGCTTGCCACGCAGCGCGCCATGGCCGACTTCTTCGCCGTCGATGCGCGTGACGGGCAGGATTTCCTTGGTGGCCGAACTGAGCATCACCTCGTCGGCCGCGCGCACGTCGGCTTCGGTGATGGGGCGCAGGTTGTAGGCAATGCCGCAGTCTTCACACAGCTCGCGCAGCAGTTCCACGCGTATGCCTTCCAGCACGTGTTCGCTCTTGGGCGGTCCCAGCAGTGCGCCTTCGTGGGCAATCCAGACATTGCTGGCCGCCGCTTCCGTGAGATGGCCGTCGCGGAACATGATGGTT
>JANOAM010000723.1:0-1527 GCA_031411215.1 Betaproteobacteria bacterium | reverse complement strand
CCTGTTCGTAGCTGGGCAGGCGCACGACGGTGCGCTCGCGCGCCGGCATGACCACAGCCCCGGTCTTGCGGGTCGTCGGCATGCGGATGACCATCTCCTCCGCCGCAGGCGCCGCGTCGTCCTTGGTGCTGCCCTTGGTGCAATCCGCACCTTTGGACGACGCCACTTCTTCCGTGGTCAGGTAGGGATTGATGTGCTCGTCGATGCGGCCCGGGCGGTCAACGTCGGTGCTGTCGATCTGGTGCCAGTCGGCGAAGGCGGCCACACCGGTTTCGTCGGTGCGGCGCATGAAGGCTGTGCCGCGCACGTCGGTGATCTGTTGGATCGGTTCACGCCGTGCCAGGCGGTGCGCCACGTCCACGATCGCGCGTTCGGCATTGCCGTACAGCAGCAAGTCGGCCTTGCTGTCGACCAGGATGCTGCGGCGGACCTTGTCCTGCCAGTAGTCGTAGTGGGCGATGCGACGCAAGCTGGCTTCGATGCCGCCTATGACCACCGGCACGTCGCTCCAGGCTTCCTTGCAGCGCTGCGTGTAGACCAGGGTCGCGCGGTCAGGCCGCTTGCCGCCCAGGCCGCCGGGTGTGTAGGCGTCGTCGCTGCGGATCTTGCGGTCGGCCGTGTAGCGGTTGATCATGGAATCCATGTTCCCCGCGGCCACGCCGAAGAACAGGTTGGGCTTGCCCAGCGCCTTGAAGGCGTCCGCGCTCTGCCAGTCGGGCTGCGCGATGATGCCGACGCGAAAGCCCTGCGATTCCAGTACGCGGCCTATGACCGCCATGCCGAAGCTGGGGTGGTCCACATAGGCGTCGCCGGTGACGATGATGACGTCGCAGCTGTCCCAGCCCAGTTGGTCCATCTCCGCCCGGCTCATGGGCAGGAAAGGCGCACGCCCCAGCCGCTTGGCCCAGAAGGGGCGGTAGCTGGTCAGGGCCTTGGGGGGGCTGAGCGGGTCGGCGCGCCGGTGGGGCGCGGGCCGCTCTTGGGTGGTGGGCGTGTTCACGGAGCCTGCGATTGTCGGGCTTCGGGCTCAAGTCCGGCAGCCGGGCGCCGAAAGCCCCGCCATGAGCACCTTCCTCTCTACCTTGGGCTGGGGATTTGCAGCCCTGCTGACCGTTGCGGCCGTCGTGGCGCTTTGGGAGCACGGCTACGCGCATGCGCGCCGCCATCGGCCCCTGCCGCCGCCAGAACCGCGCCGTGCCGCGCACCTGGACGTGAACTTTGACCAGTTCGCCGAACCCGCCCACCACCCCAGCGGCGACCAGGCGCAGCGACAGGCCGCCTTGGGTGGCGCCATGGGCCGCATGACCACGCCGTCCGCCGCAGCCGCGCGCAGCCCGGTCCAAGCCTGGATCGAGACCGAGCCCATGGTGGCCGCCAGCCTGCAGGTCGAGCTGCCGGCCGCACTGTCGGCCGAACACGCGGCGGACTCGCCGCGCGGCTGAATCAACGCCAGCGGCGCCCTCAGCGCGCTGCGGCTTCAGCGACTTCGTCTTCCGCCTCGTCGCCCAGGAAACCACCGCTCTGGTG
>JANOAM010000722.1:0-3113 GCA_031411215.1 Betaproteobacteria bacterium | reverse complement strand
TGCGCACGTACTGGCCATAGACCTGCATGTGCTGGCGGTAGCGGTTGCGTTCCAGGGCCAGCGACACGGTGGTCACCGCCAGTTGTTCCTGCACGCTCTGCGTGCCCAGGCGGGCCGATTCAGCCAGTTGGGTGCGCCAGTCGGCCAGGCGGTCTGTGCGGCCGCCGTCGTAGAGCAGCTGGCTCACGTTGAGTGAGACGCGGGACTGCAAGCTCTGCGTCTGGTTCACCGTGCTGTCGCGCGTGCCGCCCGGGCCCAGGCCCATGCCCAGGTTGGCTTGCAGGGACTTGCCGGCGCGGGTCTCTTCAATGTCGAACAAGGCGGCTTCTGCCAGCAGCTTGCTGGCACCGACGGCGTGGCTGCGCTGGAGCGCTTCCTGCACCAAGGTCTTCAGGGTCTGGCGCGGGTCAACGGCGGGGCCTGCGTCGGCCACGGTGCCGGGCAAGGCCTGGTCTTCGTCCACGCAGCGTGCCTGCGCCGCCGGCAGGGCCAACAGGGCAGCAAGAAGGACAGGTGACCCCGTGGCCCAGAGGCGGCGGAAGGGCAAGACAGACATGGTGGGGCGGACTCCGGCAAAGCTTGAAGGAGTCTGCCCGCCGGGCTGGCCGGCAATCGGTGGAGTTGGCGGTGGGAAACGGCCCTGTTCGGCGCTCGATGTGACCCTGCCGCCGCCGGTCAGAGGGCGAGCTGAACGATGTGAACGCCCCGGTCCGAGCGGAATGCAAACCAGCCCGTGCGCAGCTGGACGAAGTCGTAGGTGAACCACTCGTCGGCGCCGGTGATCGTGTAGATCTTCCTGGGCACGAAGCGGGTGGCGTCGTAGACGGTGATCGCGGACACCGGCGAATAGCCCGTCGTCTCATGGAGATACAGGCTGAACACCTCGGCGCCGGCTGGATCGAGTTCCACGTTGTACGACGGGCCCGTGTAGTAGGCCGGGCGGTAGTTGCCGATGGGTTGTGCCGTCGCCAGGTCCAGCACACCGCCTCCGCCATCGACAAGCCGCCGGTTGACCCTGTCGAAACGGAGCAAGCTGCTGACGCTGCCGACCCTGCCCAGCGGCGCGCCAGGAGAGACGCCGTCCGCCGAGACCATCAGCGGCAACAGCGAGTAGGAGAAGCCGTCCATGGTGTACAGGGTCGAGCCGTCGCCGTTCCACTCGACGCCGGCGGGGAACAGGAACCCGTTCGCGTAAGTCTCGCCTCCTGCGATGACCGGCCGCTGCACCGCATCATCGAACAGCACCACACCGCCGAGCGCGCCCAGGCCGCTGTTCGACACCGCCCGCGTCACTGCCACCGTGCCCGGCTGCACGGGCGAGACCCGGATCATTCCCGCGGTGTAAGGCGTCTGGTACAGGGGCCGCAGGCCCAGCGAGAAGCTGAGATCCAGGTCCAGGCTGGGCAGGCGCAGCCGCTGCACGGTACCGTCGCCATCGATGCCCACGTACAGGTAGCGGCCGTCTGCGGACACCGCCAGCGCGTTGGGCGCCGTCCCGAGCACCCGGGACTGCGTGACGCTGCCGCTGAAAGGATCGATGGCGATGACCGAGTTGGCGTACTGAGCCGCGCCGGAGCCGACGGACGCATAGAGCAGCGCATGCGCGGGGGCCCAGACGAGCTGCTTGGTCTGGGCCGGCACGATGCGCTGCGTGGCCGTGCCGCGCGGCGTGACGGCGTCGAAGGAAGAAAACCCGCTGCCACCGTAGACGATGGTGGTGTTGCTGTTGGTGGCCATGGCAAGGCCCGTGGCACCCCACCGGATCAGCCGCCTCGGCTCTGTCGAGCCCACCACGAACGACGAGGTGCGGGCCAGCGTGCTGGCGTCCAGGCTCCGGACGAGCCTCTCGGATGAAGAAGCGACATAGAGGCGGTTGCGGGCCGAGTCGGGTGCGACCGGCCCACGCACATCGGTCCGGCCCAGCACGCGCCAGGCCGCAGAGTCGATCACGCTGCCATCTTCGCTGTAGGCAACTGCGGTGGCAGAGTCCACCGCCATGCGCGTGCCGTAAACCCCGGAATTGCTGGAGATGGTGCGTGTGGCCCTCAGGCCGTCCGCAGCCAAAGTGGCTTCCTGCAGCACGAAGCCCGAGCTTGACCTCTTGGAACAGAGCAGGCGGGTCCGAGTCAGGTCCCAGCCCATGCTAAGGCAGTCACCGCCGGTGATGACACCCAGCTCCACCGCGCGGGGGACGCCGTCGTCGTAGACACGAGTGATCGACGCCTGGCCCGCGGAGTCGTAGTTCAGGGACACCACCACGGACTGCGGCAGGCCGGGCACCGCGACCATGTCGCTGACGTGAAAGGGAATGCCAGAACTGTCGCGACCAAGGAAGAACTCGCGCTCCAGCGTCAGTTCGGGCAAGCGCAAGCGCTGCACGCTGGACGAGCCGTTGCAGCCCACATGCAGGACCTGGTTATCGTCCGACAACGCCAGTTCCATGGGCTCACTGCAAGTGCGCCGGCTGTAGACGACCTGGTTGGTGCGCGGATCGAGCGCGGCCACGGTGTTGCCCGCCGTGGGGCCGTTGCTGGCCGGCAGGGCCAGGTACAGCAGCTGGTGCCGCTCGCTCCATTCGATGTCATTGGCGCGTGCCGGGAATTCGACCGCGCTTGGGATGACGGTTGGATCCGGGGGTGGTTCAACGGGCGCTGGGACGGGTGCAGGCGCCGGAGCACCTGGGGTCGTGCCACCGCCCCCACCACATGCCGACAACAGAAAGCTGCAGGCCAGGATCCAATGCCATCGTCCGGTGCGAACCAACGAGCCCTCCATCTCAGCCCGTCCGGCCGTTTTGAGTCCTAACGTCACCGTGGAGGAGTATGCCGCAGCGGGCGTCCAGCCAGGCTGGCTGTGTCGCTCAGAGCGTCTTCACCCCAAACAACCAAGCCGCCGTGCTGAAGGTGGCAAAAGCCAGCACCGTGCTGCTCATGATGATGCGCGCGATGCGCCCGTTGTCCGCGCCGTAGCGTTCGGCCAGCAGCGACACGTTGCTGGCGCTGGGCAGGGCTGATCCCAGCGTCAGCACGGTCAGCTCGAAAGTGGACAGCGGCGCGCCCAGGTGGCGTGCGGCCAGGCCCAGCACCAGCACCAGGGCCGGGTGCAGGAACAGC
>JANOAM010000721.1:0-9231 GCA_031411215.1 Betaproteobacteria bacterium | reverse complement strand
GCCACAACTTGCTGCGCAAGTTGTGGCTCCTCCTTTACTTCGCTCCGCGGGGCACCCCAATCGCCCGCTCTGGCATCGCTGCTGGCGTGCCAACAGATCGTGCGCCGCAGTGGTGGCAGGCCGAGGGTGCTGGGTACCGGGCGCAGCGAAGTAGAGGAGGAGGGTCTGGACACCGCCAGGTGGCCAGAGCCGGGGGACATGAGCGGAGCCCGGTACCCGGCAGCCTTGGCCCGCAACGACACCAAGACCGAACAACCGCACCGGGCCGCAAGCGGACGAATGACGAACAGCCGGCACGGCGCCAGCCGCGGGCGACGCAAAGCGCCGGGGTCCGCTGATATGGAAGAGTGGGTCGGCCAGCAGTGGCACAAGCTCATCACGCGCTGGGCCGTCACCGGATTCGCGAACCAGGCGGTCACACTGGACGAAATGCGCAGGCCCGTGGAACTGCTGTTCCGTGCCGCCGGCGGCCACCCGGCCGTGCGGGTGGTACCTGCTGGCGCCACCCGCATCCACGGGCCGCGGGCGTTGCTGCAGCGCATCGCGGGCAGCGGCACGCACGCGGCCACGCCGCGGCTGGACGGCCAGACCCTGGCCTTGCCGCCCGTGGTGGCGGTGTTTGCCGACCGCCAGCTCAACCACGACCTTTTCCTGTGGCTGGCCGCATTGGCGGCGGTGCACGAAGGTGGCGACTGGCTGACGTCCAACGTGAGCGCCACCGAACGTGCACTGGCGCAGTTCCCCGGCTTGCGTCCCCGCTGGCAAGCCCTGCTGGCCGCGCAGCTGGCGCTGCGGCCCTGCCCGGCAGCCTTGCCACCCGCCGCCGCGGCGGCCGAAGCCACCGTCCAGGCCGCGCTGCGTGGACAGGCCTTCGACCACACCGTGACAAGCCCGCAAACCGTCGCGCCGGTCTGGCTCTGGCTGGAAGTCTTGCCGCGCAACGCCGACGAAACCCCCGGCCGCGATGCCGGCGGCCAGGCCCAAGGGCCCGCTGCTGACAGCGCCCAGGACCCCACCCGCCGCCGCACGCGCCGCACCGCGCCGCAGCAGGGCCGGGCGCCGCTGCTGCTGCCGTCACGCGTCGAGTCCATCCTGACTTTCGCCGACCACCTGCCAGTGGACCGCGGCAGCGACGACAGCCCCGACGAACACGCCACGGCCGCGGCCGACAGCCAGGACGAACTGGCGCTGAGCCGCGACGGCCAGGCCGCGGCTTCGCGCGTCAAATTCGACCTGGACCTGCCCAGCGCCAGTGCCGACGACCGGCCGCTGGGCCCCGGCGAATCACTGCCCGAATGGGACTGGAAGCAGCAACGCCTGCGCCCCGACCACTGCCGCGCCGTGACCCTGCTGGCCACCCCCGGCGAACCCTTCCAACCCGGCCCCGCGCTGCGTGCCACCGCACGCCGCGTGCGCCGCCGCCTGGAGATGCTGCGCGCGGCGCCGCGCTGGCAGCACGGCTGCGCCGACGGCGACGCGCTGGACCTGGACGCGTGGGTACGCCACCAGGTCAGTGTGCAAGGCGAGTGGCCCGCGCCCGAGCCGCGCGTCTACGCCCGCCAACAGCGCGCGGAGCGCAGCCTGGCCACACTGCTGCTGGCCGACCTGTCACTCAGCACCGACGCCCACGTCAACAACCAGCTACGTGTGGTGGACGTGATCCGCGACGCGCTGTACGTCCTGGGCGAAGCCTTGCAAGGCAGCGGCGACGCCTTCGCCATGCTGGGCTTCAGCTCCGTGCGCCGCGCCCACGTGCGGCTGCAGCATCTGAAGGGTTTTGACGAGCCGTGGAACCACGCGGTGCACAACCGCATCGGCGCCATCAAACCCGGCTACTACACCCGCATGGGCGCGGCCATCCGCGTGGCCACACGGCGCCTGGCAGACCGCGGCGAACGCCAGCGCCTCCTGCTGCTGCTGACCGATGGCAAACCCAATGACCTGGACGTCTACGAAGGCCGCTGGGGCCTGGAAGACACGCGCCACGCGGTGCTGGAGGCGCGCGCAGCCGGACTCACGCCGTTCTGCCTGAGCATTGACGAAGAAGCGCAGGACTACCTGCCCCACCTTTTTGGCTCGCGTGGCTGGGCACAGCTGCGCCGGCCGGCCGAATTGCCGGTGCGGCTGGCGCAGCTGCACGCCTGCCTGACGCGCTGAGCTGGCCGCCCAGAGCTTGACGGCGGTCAAACCGGCCCGCAGGTCTGGTTTCCACAATGCGCCACCGCTGCACCTCCTCCAGGCCCCCCCATGGACCTCCGCGCTTTCGACCTGCCCCGCTACCTGTCGGTGCTGCCGCTTTTCACCGACCTCAGCCGCCCAGAGCTGGAGCGCCTGGCGCTGGGCTGCCAGTTGCGCCGGCTGTCGCGTGGTGAAGACCTGTTCCGGGTCGGCCAGCCTTGCCAGGAGTTCCACGTCACCGTCACGGGTCAGGTCAAGCTCTTTGCGTTGTCGCCTGCGGGCCAGGAGAAAGTGATCGAGCTGGTCGGCCCCGGCAACAGCTTTGCCGAGGCGCTGATGTTCACCGGCAAGCCCTACATCATCAACGCGCAAGCCCTGACCGACACACTGCTGCTGACGATCAGCAAACACGCGGTGCTGACCGAGATCGAACACGACTCGCGCTTCGCCCTGCGCATGCTGGCCGGCATCTCGCGCCGGCTGCATGGCCTGGTGCATGACGTGGAAGCCTACGCGCTGCACAGCGGCATGCAACGGGTCATCGGCTATCTGCTGCGCGACCAGGAAGCCGAAGACTGTGTCAGTGGAGACGTGATCACCGTGAGCCTGCCGGTCAGCAAGGCGACGGTGGCGTCGCGCCTGAGCCTGACGCCGGAGTACTTTTCGCGCGTGCTGCACGAATTGGAAGAGGCCCGGCTCATTGAGGTGGACAAGCGGGACATCCGCATCCTGGATGTGAAACGCCTGGCGCGCTACCCGAACCCGTAGCTGCGCTATCGGCCGTGCAGTGCGCGATGATGCGGCGCACGTCCAGGTGCAGCACGGCGCTGCCGCCGCTGCCTTCCTCCCAAACCCGCACGTAGGGCTGCGCGCCGCAACTGCACACGGCTGCAAGCGGCCGCTGCAGCGGCGTGCGCCGCAAACCCAGGTAGCCGGGGCGGGCCAGGCCTTCGCCCATGCGGTAGTCGTGCACCAGACCGTCGTAGATGGGTGCTGCGTCTTCGGCCCATGACACTTCCCACAATTCGCGCGCGCCGCGTGGCGCCAGGATGAAGCTCTGCCGCGCGGCGTGCACCACCACTGGCAGCACGCCTTCAGGCACGGGCCACTGGCGCAGCACACGGCCTGGTGCGTCCACGGCTTGCACCTGCCCGCCGCGCGCTTGCGCCTGCCACTGCAACCGCACGCTGCCCGACGGGTTCTGCGCCAGCGGCTGGGCGCCAGCAGCGCCGCAGCACAGCGCCAGCATCAGGCCTGCAGCGCGCGCCCTTGCACCGTGGGTGCGATGCACCGCAGCTGTCCGCTCTGGTGCCAGGCCAGCACACGCAGGCGCACGTCCTCGGCAGGGATGCCCAGCAAGGCCCCCAGTGCTTCCCAGGGGCGTGCCACCAGGGGTAGGCCGCTGGACAAGGCCTCCAGCAATTCCATCTCGATCGCGTCGTGCGCCTGCAAGGGCGTGGGGCCCGCTGCGACCAGCCTCAAGCCGTCGATGTAGCCGCAGGCGGCCAGGGCACGCAAACGCGACAAGGCGGACTCCGCGCTCAAACCCGCCTGCCGCCCCAGGTCTGCAAAGGGCTGCTCGCTCATCGGCAGACCCTGGCAGGCCAGGCGCAGCAGCGTCTGGTCCTGCAGGGACAGCGGGGTGAGCGAAGCGTCCATCACCAGGCGCTACTGCTGCAGGATCCACCCCACGGCGGCCTTCAGGTCGGCATCGCTGATCTTGTCCGGCGGGTTGGGCGACATTGGGATCGGCCCGAACACACCCTTGCCGCCCGTGCGCACCTTCTGGATCAGCGTGGCCTCGGCACCGGCCTGGCTCTTGTACTTGGCCGCGATGTCCTTGAACGCCGGACCGACCAGCTTCTTGTCCTTGGTGTGGCAGGCCATGCAGCCCGCCTTGGTCATGGCGTCTTCGGGGCTGGCCCAGGCGGGACCCGCTGCGGCGAAGAGTGCCGCGACAGTGATGGTCAGTGACTTCACGATGAACTCCTTCGGTACGATTCAGTAGATGTCGTGTTGGGTGTTGAACACGTTGAACTTGCCTGTGGGCGTGATCAGGCGCGGGTCCTTGATCACGGCCTTGAGCTTCAGCGTCTTGTCGTCCACCACCACGATGGCGCTCTGCTTGTCCTTGGCCGACCAGACCGAGAACCACACCTCGTCACCGGCCTTGTTGAAGTCCGGCTGCACCACACGCTTGGCGCCGTCGTCCTTCAGTCCCGCCCACTCGGCAATCGGCAGCACCGTGAAGCCCTTGGCCAGGTTCTTGATGTCAAACACCGCCACGCTCTGCGAGATGGCCGCGTCCGGGTTCAGCGGCGTGTCCGAATACAGGTGCGTGGACTTGGGGTGCGTCTTGATGAAGAGCGCACCGCCGCCCTGGCCCTTGATCTGGCCGACTTCCTTGAAGGCGTACTTCGGGTGGCCCTTGGGGTCGGTGCCTATCATGGAGATGGCCTCGTCACCCAGGTGGCCAGTGCTCCACACGGGGCCGAATTGCGGGTGGATGAAGTTGGCGCCACGGCCCGGGTGCGGGATCTTGCTCACGTCCACCAGCTTCACCAGCTTGTCTTCCTTGGCGTCCACCACGGCAATCTTGTTGCTCTGGTTGGCGGCCACCATGAAGTAGCGCTTGCTGCTGTCCCAGCCACCGTCGTGCAGGAAGCGGGCGGTGCCGATGGTGGTGATCTTCAGCGTGTCCACGTTGCTGTAGTCCACCATCAGCGTCTGCCCGGTCTCCTTCACGTTGACCACAAATTCGGGCCTGAAGTGGCTGGCCACGATGCTGGCCACACGCGGCTCGGGGTGGTATTCCTGCTTGTCCACGGTGTTGCCGCGCGTGGAGACGATCTTCAGCGGCTCCAGCGTGTCGCCCTTCATGATGACGAACTGCGGCGGCCAGTACGCGCCCGCAATCACCAGCTTGTCCTCGAAGCCCTTGAACTTGCTGGCGTCCACGCTGCGCGCTTCCAGGCCCATGCGGATCTCGGCCACGTTGTCGGGCTTTTCCATCCACAGGTCGATCATGTTGATCTTGGCGTCGCGGCCGATCACGAACAGGTAGCGGCCGCTGGCCGAGGTGCGCGAGATGTGCACCGCGTAGCCGGTCTTGACGATGTTGATGATCTGCTTGGTGTCGCCGTCGATCAGCGCCACCTCACCGGTGTCGCGCAGCGTGGTGCTGAAGATGTTCTGGATGTTGTAGTGGTTCATCTTCTTCTTCGGCCGCTTGTCCGGCGCCACCACCACCTTCCACGTCGCCTTCATGTCGGCCAGGCCGAATTCCGGCGGCACCGGTGGCTCGTGCTGGATGTAGCGCGCCATCACATCCACCTGCTGCTCGGTCATCTCGCCACTGGTCTGCCAGTTGGGCATGCCGGCGGGTGAGCCGTAGGCGATGAAGACCTTCAGGTAGTCCGTGCCCTTGCCCAGCGTGATGTCGGGTGTCAACGGCTTGCCGGTGGCGCCCTTGCGCAGCACACCGTGGCAGCCGGCGCAGCGTTCGAAGTAGATCTTGCGCGCCTGGTCGAATTCGGCCTGCGTCATGGGCGGCGCCTTGGGGTTGGTGCTTTGCACCATGGGCACCCCGGCCAGGGCCGAAGGCGCGGCGTTGTAGCGCACGTCACCCGGTGTGATGTCCTTCTTGTCCTGAGCCTGCGCCACCAGCGGGGCTGCAGTGATCAGGAGCGCGGCGATAGCGGTCAAGCGGTTCATGGATCACTCCTCTTTGCGGGTCAGTCAATGGGTGCTCGTTCAGCGTGGCCGCATGGTCGGTCGGCAGGTGCGGCGATGTCCTTGAACTGGTTCAAGGACAGCAGCGGTGGGCAGCGGCAACCTGCGCTCACCAAATCCTCCACAGCAGGAATCCTTCATGGACCGCTTTCACCTGAGCGTCGTCACGCTCGCCTCGCTTGCCGGTGCTGCCGCCCTCGGCACGGCGCAGGCCCAGCAGGCCGACAGTCTTCAAGCGCTTGTCAGCAACCAGACCGTGGTGGTCAGCGCCACACGCCATGCCATGGCGCTGATCGACGCACCCGCCGTGATGAGCGTGGTCACGCCGCAGCAGATTGAAGAGCGTGGTGCCGACAACCTGTTTGAAGCGCTGCGTGGCGAAACCGGGCTGTCGCTGATTGGCCGCACCATCAGCGGCCGGCGCAACATCAGCCTGCGCGGGATGGACGGGCGCCACACGCTGTTCCTGGTCGACGGCCAGCGCATAGGCAACAGCGACGGTGTCATCGGCCACAGCGACTTCCAGTACGACTGGGTGGCCGTGGAGGAGATAGCCCGCATTGAAGTCGTGCGCGGCCCCATGAGCGTGCTCTACGGCGCCGAGGCGTTGGGCGGTGTGGTCAACGTCATCACGCGCACACCGGGTGACCAGTGGCAGCGGCGCAGCACCACCGAAGGCTCGCAGGCCGATGGTGGCTTTGGCGGCAGCGGCCACCGTGTGGCGGGCCATGCCAGCGGGCCCCTGGGTGACGGCGCGCTCAAGGGCTTCAAGCTCGCTGCCACGCTCAGTGAAGGCCGGCGCTCCGAAATCCTGGGCAAGGCCGACCCCCGCATAGGCGACATCGAAGGCCGCCACAAGGTGGACGGCTCGGTGCGCCTGTGGTGGGACGCCGCGCCCGGCCAGCAGTTGCAGCTGGAACACCGCCAGGGCCGCGAGGACCGCTGGGCCGGCATGCGGGAACGCAGCGGCCAACGCCGCTTCTTCCAGTCCACCAGTGAGGTGGACCGCCGCCACACGGCCCTGACATGGAACGCCGACTGGGCCGGTGACGCGGCCTTGCGCAGCACCGTGCGCACCTACGGCAGCCACATCGAGATGACGAACCAGCGCAGCAACGGCGTGGCCGCGCTGCGCCCCAACCTGCTGAACGACCGTGTGCTGGACGGCCAGTTCACCGCCACACCCACACGCGGCGTGACGCTGACCAGCGGCACCGAGTGGCGCGACGAACGCCTCACCAACAGCGGCCTGCCGGGCGGTGACAGCCGCGCCGAGCACCAGGCCTTGTTCGCACAGGCCGAAGCCGAACTGGGCCGCAGCGTCACGCTCACGGCTGGCCTGCGCGCCGACCGCCACCAGCGTTTTGGCAGCGAGTGGAGCCCGCGTGTCTATGCCGTGTGGAAACCGGCTGCCGACTGGGTCGTCAAGGGCGGCTACGGCCATGGCTACAAGCCGCCCACGCTGAAGCAGATCACCGCCGCCTACCAGGAAGACGAAGGCCCCAACACCTACTTCGGCAACGCAGCCCTGGTGCCCGAACGCAACGACGCGCTGGAACTGAGCGCGGGCTACGACACCGTGGCCCTGGGTGTGGAAGCCACGGTGTTTCACAACCGCGTGCGCCAACTCATCGTGCCGGTGCTGTTCAACACGGTCGCGGGGCGCGGCCAGTACCGGTTCCAGAACCTGGACCGCGCCACCTTCCGCGGCGCGGAACTGGCCACCCGCGCAGCCCTGCCCGCAGGCTTTGGCGTGCAGGCCCAGGCCACCTACCTGGACGCCACCGATGGCAATGGCCAGCGCCTGGAAAAGCGCCCGCGCCTGCTGGCCGGTCTGGAACTGAACTGGACCCTGGGCTCCTGGCGCGCCGGCCTGCGTGTAGACCACCACGCAGGGCAGCTGATCGCGTCCACCACCGTGGGCCAGCCCAACCAGCCACTGCCCAGGCTGACCCGCGCCAGTGCCTTTGCGCAGTGGCGGGTGGACACACAGTGGACGGTGGACGCGGGGGTCGACAACCTGACCCAGTTGCGCCTGGCCGACGAGTCGCCGCTGTACACCTGGGCCGAGACACCGCGCACCTGGCGTGTGGCGCTGCGCGCTGTGTTCTGATGGCGCCATGAACACGCTGGCCGGCCTCTATCCCTGGATCAAGTCCGCCCACGTCGGCCTGGTCATCTGCAGCGGCACGCTGTTTGCGGTGCGCGGCCTGGCGGTGCTCACACGTCAGCCCTGGCCCATGCGGCGCGGCTGGCGGTTCCTGAGCTATGGCATCGACACGCTGCTGCTGAGCGCAGGTGTGCTGCTGTGGACCATCCTGCAGCTGAACCCGGTGCGTGACGGCTGGCTGGGCGTCAAGCTGTTGCTGCTGCTCGGCTACATTGTGCTGGGCAGCCTGGCGCTCAAGCGCGGGCGCACGCCGCAACTGCGCGCCCTGAGCCTTGCCGCAGCCTGCGCGGTGTACCTCTTCATGGCCAGCGTCGCCGCCGGTCACCACCCACTGGGCGCACTGCGCCCCGCTTCACCATGAACGCCACCGTGCACCTGCACCGCGCACCGGCCGCGGGCTTCGACGAACCCTTCGAGATGCTGGCCGCCTGCCACGAACGGGTCGAACGCATGCTGACGCTGCTGCTGCGCCTGGCCAACCATCTGCCCGCTCACGGCGCCGACGCGCAGGCCCGCGGCGCCGCGCACGACGTGATGCGCTACTTTGACGTCGCCGGCCCCGCGCACCACGAAGACGAGGAACGCCACATCTTCCCTGCCCTGCTGAAGCAGCCGGGTGCGCCGCTGAAGCCGCTGGTGCGGCAGCTCAAGTCCGAGCACCTGGTGATGACGCAGCAGTGGGCTCTGGTCCGTGCCGACCTGGTGGCCATTGAAGCGGGCCAAGGTGCGCTGGGTACCGAGGCCTTGCAGCGCTGGCAGGCGTTTGCGGCCTTGTACCGCGAGCACATGGCTGCCGAGGATGGGCAGGCCTACCTGGCGGCGCAGACGGTGCTGGGCGAGGACGCACGGGTCGCCATGGGGCGGGAGATGGCTGCACGGAGGGGGGGGTCTAGCGCTGGCTAGATTGCAGCCGGGGTTTCGGCCCCGGGGCCGAGTCCCTTTCTTTGCTGGTGCAAAGAAAGGAACCAAAGAAAGCACCGTGGGGAGCTTGCGGTGGTAGCCGTAGCCACCGTTCGCTGCGCTCCAGCCGGTGCCACTCGAAGTCTCGCAAAGGGTTGCTCGACAGGGCGCTGGGCTCGCAATGCAGCGGCTCATCCGCCTTGTCACTCTCGCGTGCCAACGGATCCCGTCTTCGGTGCTTTGGTCGTTCC
>JANOAM010000720.1:0-1954 GCA_031411215.1 Betaproteobacteria bacterium | reverse complement strand
GGATGTGGTCGAAGCCTATCCAGATATGCCACACACCTTCACGCAGGTAGGTGATGAACTGCGCCAGCGGGCCGGCTTCGGCGCCGGCCGCTACCGTGAAGGTCTGCGTGGGCGCTTGCGGGCCCAGCACGGCGGTGCGTGTGCCACCGGGCGTGGCCAGGTTGAGCAGGCCGCGGTGTTGCGGGTCTATGTCGGCGAAGAGTGTGTAGGCCACGGCCAGCGAGTCGGCAAGCGGCTTGGCGCAGCTCACCTGCAACGGGATCACGGTGTAGTTGCCGTCGGTGTGTTCGTCCACCTGCTGCGGGCCGGCGGCCACGGTGCAGGGCTGGCCGTCGGCCTGCAGCTGCAGACGGGCCAACGCGAAGGCGGCGATGTCGGCATGGCGGGCGCGCACCTCGCCCCAGGTGATCTGGCCGTCGCCGTCGGCGTCCAGGCCGAGTGCCACGTCCAGGTCGCGCAGGGCGATGTCCCATTGACCCGTGATGCCGCCGGCACCTTGTGCGTTGACACGCAGGCTCAGGTAGCTGTCAGAAGGTTTGTGCGCCCAGGCGCTGTGCGTGGCCACCAGCAGCAAGGCCACCAGCCCACGAAGAAGCCCCCTCATGGCAGGGCCGCCACGCGGCCGGCCAGAGCCCGCAGCTGCACGCTCTCAAAGCGGTTGTCCGCCAACCACTTCAGCACCGGTGCGGCGGCGGGCTTGTCGCGTGCGGCCAGCGCGGCTTCCAGCAGCACGCGGGCGTCGGCGGGTTCACGTTGTTCGGCCCAGTTGTCGCGGGCCAGCGGCAAGGCGCGGGCGGCGTCCTGGCGCAGGGCCAGCGTGGCGCGGGCTTCTTCCTTGCGGTGGCTGGTGTCGCCACGCAGCCTTGCTGCGTCGAAGCGGGCGAAGAGTTCGCGGGCGTAGTCGGCGGCCTTGGCGTCCTTGGTCGAGTCCTTCGTCAATTGGGCGGCCAGGGCCAGGCGCAGCAGCAGCACGTCGGCCCGGCCGCGGTTCTTCAGGAGCTTCAGCACGTCGGCGGCGCGGCCGCGGTCAAGCAGGAAGTCGGCGTGCGCGGCCTGCAGGTAGACGTCGGTCAGGCCCAAGCCTTCGGCCTCGTTGAAAGCCGCTTCGGCGGCGCTGAAGTCACCACGGCGTTCGTCGATCTCGGCCAGTCGGGTCAGGCTCCACAGGCGTTCGGCCGGGTCGGCGCCGCGTTCACGCTGCAGTGCGCCGCGCAAAGTGGCTGAGGCGGCTGTTGCCTGCCCAGTGGCGGCGTCCACCTGGGCGCGGCAGGCGGTGGCGATCAGCGGGCTGGCCTGTGGCGCCAGCGCGTCGCAGCTGGCCCGTGCGCCGGCGTAGTCGGCCTGCACCAGCCGTATGGCCAGTTGCCAGGCCAAGGCCTCGGCATGGTCAGGTTCCTCGCGCAACACGGCGGCCAGGTCGGCCAGGGCGGGGTCGAAGCGGTGGTCGAACTGCAGCACCACGGCGCGCAGCACACGCACGGCGAGGGGCGGTTCGGGCAGGGCCCACCACGGCGCCAGCGCGGCCTGGATGCTGCCCATGTAGCGCGGGTCACCGGTGGCGGCCACCTCCTGCTGGTAGCGCCAGGCCAGGCGGGTGGCGGTGTCCAGGTCTTGCGGCTGGGCGCGCCAGGCCTGGCGCAGCGCCTGCATCTCGCGTGCGGCGGGGTCGGTGGCGCGGGCAGGCACACGCTCCAGGACTTCGCCGTCAGAGGTGGGCGTGCGGGGCGCGGCGCTGACCGCCGCGGCACTGACAGCAACCGCCAGGCCGATCAGGAGGATGAAAGGGACCATCGGCCGCGATCGTAGCGGCCCGCGTCAACCGATTGCGCACGGGCACGTTGTGCATGGACCGGTCATGGGCATGCAAGAAATCGTGTGCAACAGGCCGGCCATTCACGGCAAGTCCACCGCATGGGGTACGCCCCATCAAGGTGCAAACCAAGAATGACCTTTG
>JANOAM010000719.1:0-2653 GCA_031411215.1 Betaproteobacteria bacterium | reverse complement strand
GCGTGTGGCGGACGACGGCTGCGGCATGGACGAGCTGCAGCTGCGCCACCTGTTCGAGCCCTTCAACCGGCTGGGCGCGGACCGCGGCGCCATCGAAGGCACCGGCATCGGCCTGGCCATCGTGAAGGCGCTGGTGGAACGCATGGGCGGCCACATCACGGTGCAAAGCCATCTTGGCCAGGGCAGCATCTTCGAAGTGGATCTGGCCGCCGCAGACGCGCAGGTCCTGCCCGCCCAGGCCCTCTCGCCCAAGCCCGTGCCCGTGCCCGCGCCGGTGCTGCCGTCGGACACCGCGGCCGCACGGCCGCGCCGGCAGTTGCTCTACATCGAAGACAACCCCGTCAACGCGCTCATCATTGGCGAACTGCTGGGCCGCCGTGGCGACCTGGCGCTGCATGTGGCCGTGGACGGCAGCAGCGGTGTGGCCCGAGCCCGTGCGCTGCAGCCGGACCTCATCCTGCTGGACATGCAGCTGCCTGACTTTGACGGTTATGAAGTGCTGCGCCGGCTGCGCGCTGAACCGCTCACGGCCAGCATTCCTTGCATCGCGCTGTCGGCCAACGCCATGCCGCAGGACATCGAAAGGGCCTTGAAGGCCGGACTGTCCGACTACTGGACCAAGCCGCTGGACTTCAAGGCCTTCATGGCCTCCTTGGACTCCCTGTTCGGCAAACCAGCCTGATCACGCGGGCTCCGCGAGCAGCCCACGCTGCTTGAGCAGCGGCTGCACCTGCGGGTCGCGGCCGCGGAAGGCGCGGTAGGTGGTGGACGGGTCCACGCTGTTGCCGGCGCTGTAGACATGGCGCAGCAACCGTGCGGCCACACCGGGGTCGAAGGGGCTGCCGGCTTCGACGAAGGCGTCATAGCCATCCGCGTCCAGCACCTCGGCCCACAGGTACACGTAGTAGCCCGCCGCGTAGCCGGAACTGGCAAACAGATGCTGGAAATGCACCAGGCGGTGGTTCAGGCCGACACCATGCGGCAGACCTTGGGCTTTCAGGTACTCGGCCTCGAACCGGCACAGGTCCGCAGGCGGCTCGGCATCGGGCAAGGAATGCACAGCCATGTCCACCATGGCGCTGGCCGTGTAGCGCACGGTCTCGTAGCCCTGGTTGAACTGGCGCGCCTTGTGCAGCCGGGCGATCAGTTCGTCGGGGATGGGTTCGCCGGTCTGCCAGTGGCGTGCGTGCCGGCGCAGGACTTCGGGCTCGGTGATCCAGTGTTCAAAAATCTGCGAAGGCAGTTCGACAAAGTCGCGCAGCACCTGGGTGCAGGACAGCCGGTCGAAAGTGACGTTGGACAGCAGGCCGTGCAGCCCGTGGCCAAACTCGTGGAACAGCGTCTGCGCGTCGTCCAGCGACAGCAGCGTCGGCTCGCCCGGCGCGCCCTTGGCGAAGTTGTTGTTGTTCATCACCAGCGGCAACCGCGCCGGCTCGCCCGCCACCACGTTGCGTGACTGGCGGCGCAACGTGCTCATCCAGGCGCCGCTGCGTTTGTTGGGGCGCGCGAAGTTGTCCTGCAGGAACACGCCCACCAGTTGGCCTTCGGCGTTGTGCACCTCGTAAGCGGCCACGTCCGGGTGGTACACGGGCAGGTCGGCACGGCGCGTGAAGCGCAGGCCGAAGAGCCGTGTCGCGCAGTCGAAGGCGGCTGCGGCCACGCTGTCCAGCGCGAAGTAGGGCTTGACCTCGGCGTCGTCGATGGCGAAGCGCTCGCGCCGCACCTGCTCGGCCCAGTAGCGCCAATCCCAGGCTTCAATGGGGCGATCGCTGTCGACATCGCTGTCGACATCGCTGTCGACATCCGCGCCATCGTGCGTCCGGCGCACTTCGCGCAGCATCTGCTCTTCCGCGGCCACGGCCTTCAGCGCCCGCGGCCAGACCTCGCCCAAGAGGCGCTGCACCGCAGCGCGGTTGCCAGCCATGGTGTCGGTCAGCACATGGTCGGCGAAGCAGGCCTGGCCCATCAGCGCAGCCTGTTCGCGGCGCAGGCGCAGGATGTCGCGCGCCAGTTCACGGTTGTCGTGTTCACCCGCGTGTTCACCGCGGCTGGTCCAGGCGCGCCAGGCCTGTTCACGCAGGTCGGCACGCTGCGAATAGGTCAGGAAGGGCACGACCAGCGAACGCGACAGCGTGATCACATGGCCCTGCACGCCGCGGTCAGACGCGGCCTGCTGCGCCGACGCCCGCACGAAGGCCGGCAGGCCCACCAGGTCGGCCTCACCGTTCAGCGCCAGCTGCCAGGTGGATTCGTCATGCAGCACGTTCTGCGCAAAACGCGTCATCAGCTGAGCAAGCTGTTCCATCACCTGCTGGAGCCGGTCGCGCTGCGCGCCAGCCAGGCGCGCGCCGGCACGCACGAAGTCCAGATGGATGCGCTCCAGCAGCCGCAGGGCCTCGGGCACCAGGCCCAGCGTGGCGCGGCGTTCGTGCAGTGCATCGAAGCGCGCAAAGAGCGCGGCGTCGGTGTAGATGGCCGACGCGTGCGCGGCCATGGGCCCGGCCATGGCGCGCTGCACGGCCTGCAGTTCCGGGCTGGTGGCGGACGAGGTCAGGTTGTAGAACACGCTGGCCACACGCTCCATCAAGCGGCCGGACCGGTCATAGGCAGCCACCGTATTGTCGAAGCTGGGCGGTGCGGTCTGGTCGCGGAT
>JANOAM010000718.1:0-2332 GCA_031411215.1 Betaproteobacteria bacterium | reverse complement strand
GCCCTGCGCGCCCACGCGGTTCATGCCGTCGTTCCAGTCGCCGGTGCCCATCAGCGGCAGGCCGTGTTCACCGACCCGCAGGCTGAGGTCCAGCGCACGTGCCGCGTGTTCGTAGACGCTGCCGTGTTGGTCACTCACCGTGGGCGTGCCGTACAGGTCCTCGGCACCTTCGGGCACCGGCTGGCTGTCCAGGAACGGGACCATCTCGTTCATCAGCGCGGTGTCGCCGGTGACCCGCAGGTGGTGCAGCAGCGCGTGCGGCAGCCACAACAGGTCGTCGGAGAAATGCGTGCGCACGCCAGCGCCACCGGGGTCGTGCCACCAGTGCTGCACATCGCCCTGCACAAACTGGCGCGACGCACAGCGCAGGATCTGCGTGCGCAGCAGGCCCGGTGCGGCCCAGGCCAGGGCCAGCGTGTCCTGCAGCTGGTCCCGGAAGCCCGTGGCGCCACCCGCCTGGTAGAAGCCGGCCTTGGCCCACAGGCGGCAGCTCACGGCCTGGTAGAGCAGCCAGTGGTTGACCAGGGTGTCGAACAGCGGGTCAGGTGTGCGCACGGTGGTGGCGCTGAGCAGCGTGCTCCAGAAGGCGCGCACCTCGGCCAGGCGCTGCGTGGCGGGCACGATGGCCGCACGCGCTGCGTCGCTGCGCGCGGCTTCGGCACTGGGGGAATGGCCCAGCAGGAAGATCTGTTCCGCATGCGCACCCGGCGGCAGGTCCAGGCGCACGCCCAGCGCCGCGCAGGGGTCCAGCCCGCTGCCCTGCAGCTGGCCCAGGTGGTCGGGCAGCACGGGCGCACCGCGCGCGTCCAGGAATTCGCGGCGGTCGCAGGTCCAGTCTTCGCCTTCCTGGGCCGCACCGGCACAGGCCAGCCAGGCGGTGCTGCCGCCAAAGCCCGCGCCGGACTCCAGCTGCGTGCAGAGCAGCGCCGTGAGCTTGCCGTCGGGCAGGCGCTGGCGGTGCAGCGCGGTGTGCACGGTGTGGCGGTCGGCACGGCGTTCGCCCATCATCCATTCGGCCACCGCCACGGCGCGCAGCGTCTGCGTGCGGCTGCCGCGGTTGTGCACCCGCAAGCGCAGCTGCCTGACCGGCAAGTGGAGGTCCACGCACCACTGCAGTTCCACTAGCAGGTCGCCCCGTTCATGGCTGATGCGCGTGAAGCCGGCGCCGTGCGTGACGCGGTAGGCCACACCCGGCGCGGCCCAGGCTGACGGCGTGGCGCTCCAGGCCTGCAGCGTGCGGCCGTCCTGCAGCAGCAGCCATTCGGCGGGCGGGTCGGCCACCGGGTCGTTGCTCCACGCGGTGAGCTGGTGCAGGCGGCTGTTCAGTGCCCAGGTGCAACCACCACCGCCTTCGCTGACCTGGCTGCCGAAGCCTTCGTTGGCCAGCACGTTGATCCACGGGCGCTGCGGACGCAGGCCACCACCGGCGGTGAAGCTGAAGTCGCCGCTCAAGGGTGCGAAGCTGCCTGTGCCGGGCAGCGTGTCCTGCGGGGTGTGCGGCAGGGCCGTGGTGGAACGGCCGGCGCGCAGTTCCTGCGCCTGGTCGTGCACCGCCGCCCATTCCTGCACGTGGTGTTCCAGCGACCGGCCGTCGGCCACCAGGCGCACCCGCGCCAAGGCCTGCAGCGTGGCCAGGTCGTCGGCCGACAGGTCGTCGCCACGCAGCAGGTGGAAGCTGCACTCATGCGCGCCGTGTTCCAGGCTGTGGTCGGCGCCATGGCGGTCGCGCAGCACGCCAATTTCGCGGTGCAAGGCCATCAGGTAAGACGCCGGTTCGGCGTTCACCACCACCAGGTCGCAGGCCAGGCCGCCCCAGCTCCACAGGCGCAGCGCCTGGGCCAGGCTGCGCAGCAGGCCGATGCCATGCATCGTGCCTGCTGACACCAGCAGCAACGGCCGTTCGCCTGACAAGCCCAGGCGCCACAGCAGGCGACGGTCGCAAGGCACGGGCGCGGTTTGCGGAGTCCCTGCCCCGGCACGTGTCAGCCCCAGCACCAGCGCCGTGGTCAGCAGCTGCACGGCGGCCAGGCTTTCCGCCGACAGACCCAGCGTGCGCAGGCGAATGCCGGCCAACGTGGCTGACATCAGCGACGCCCGCTGCACATGGCTGGGCTGGCGGTACTTGTCCACCAGTGCGCGCAAGGTCAGCGCGTCGCTGCTGGCCGCGGTGGCGAAGGTCAGCTGCGCCTTGCCTTGCGGCGCGATGCGCAGGTGCACACCCAGCACACAGGCCGGGTCCAGGCCGGTGTCCAGCACCAGGTCATCGCCTTCCAGCGGCAAGGCCTGCAGCCGGGCCAGCGGGTCGCTCGCCGCGCGGTTGCGGCCCAGCCAC
>JANOAM010000717.1:0-4270 GCA_031411215.1 Betaproteobacteria bacterium | reverse complement strand
CAGGATCCAGCGGCCGGCCAGGCTGCCGCCGTAGTGCTGCACACCAGCTTCCACAAAGGTCTCGTAAGTGCCCTGCACGATGCCCTGGCTGCCGATGTATATCCAGCTGCCGGCCGTCATCTGGCCGTACATCATCAGGCCCTTCTGGTCCAGTTCGCTGAAGTGTTCCCAGGTCGCCCACTTGGGCACCAGGTTGCTGTTGGCCAGCAGCACACGTGGCGCGTCGGTGTGGGTGCGGAACACGCCCACCGGCTTGCCGCTCTGGATCAGCAGCGTCTCGTCGGCTTTGAGCTTCTTCAGGCTGTCCAGGATGGCTTCGTAGCAGTCCCAGTTGCGCGCCGCCTTGCCGATGCCGCCGTAGACCACCAGCGCATCCGGGTTCTCGGCCACCTCCGGGTCCAGGTTGTTCTGCAGCATGCGGTAGGCGGCTTCGATCAGCCAGTTGGCGCAGCTGAGTTCCGTGCCGCGTGGTGAGCACACCGGGTGGGGCTGGGCGATGTGGCGCAGTGCGGAGTGGTCGGTCATGGTGGGCCTCGCGACAAGACCTGGCGCAGGTCTTTGGGTTTTCCTGGGGGCGGACTGTACTTGTCTAGACAACCCTATGCAAGTAGGATGTGCTTCATGGTTTCCACCAAGTCCCGAGCTTCACTGGCGGCCTCCGGCGCACCCTACACCCGGGTCAAGCAGCATCTGAAAGACGGCCTGGCGCAGGGCCGCTGGCCTGCGGGTGCGCTGATGCCGTCCGAAGCCGAACTGGTCGCCGAATTCGGCGTCAGCCGCATGACCGTCAACCGCGCCTTGCGTGAACTGCAATCCGAAGGCCTGGTCGACCGCACCCAGGGTGTGGGCACCTTCGCCGCACAACTGCACAAGGTCAGCAGCACGCTCAAGATCGCCGACCTGCACGAAGAGATCGTTGGCCGCGGCCATGTGCACGAAGCACGTGTGCATGTGCAGCGCACCGAGCCCGCTGCCGACGCGCTGGCCGCCCAGCTGGGTCTGAAGCCCGGCGACACCGTCTTCCACACCCTCATCGTGCACTTCGAAAACGGCGTGCCGCTTCAATGTGAAGACCGCTACGTGAATCCGGCCGTGGCGCCGGACTACCTGGGTGCCGACTTCACACGCACGACACCCACGCATGAACTGTTCGAAACCACCGCGCTGTGGCGCGCGCAGTACAGCATTGAAGCCGCGCGCCCCACGCGCCAGGAAGCGCAGCTGCTGGGCGTGGCCGAGGACGCACCCTGCCTGATCCTGGTGCGCCGCACCTTCACACGCGAAGCACCCATCACCATTGCGCGCCTGGTGCACCCGGGCACGCTCTACAGCCTGCATGGAGAATTTGAACCGTGAATGTGGATCTGATTGCGCGCGCCCAAGCCTGTGTCACGCCCGACGTGGCCGCCGCCTACCAGCGCGACGGCGCCGTGGTGCTGCGCGGCATCCTGTCGGCCGCCGAAGTGGCACGCCTGCAGCGTGGCATCGACGCCAACCTGGCCCTGCCCAGCCCACGCGCCCTGGTCGCCAGCCGGCCCGATGATCCCGGCCGCTTTGTCGAAGACTTCTGCAACTGGCAGGACAACAGCGACTACCGCCACACGGTCTTCGACACCCCGCTGGCTGCCGCGGCTGGACTGCTGATGGCCAGCCGCACCGTGCGCCTGTACCACGACCACATGCTCACCAAGGAGCCCGGCACACGCGCGCCCACACCCTGGCACCAGGACCAGCCCTACTACAACGTGGAAGGTTTTCAGAACGCCAGCTTCTGGATTCCCGTGGACCCGGTGCGCCGGCAGTCGACGCTGGAGTTCCTGGCCGGATCACACAAGGGCCCGTGGCTGATGCCGCGCACCTTCATGACGAACCAGGCACGCTGGTTCCCCGAAGGCAGCCTGGCCGACCTGCCGGACATCGAAGCCGACCGCAGCGCTTTCCCCATCCTGGGCTGGGCGCTGGAGCCGGGTGACCTGGTGGCCTTCCACATGCTGACGCTGCACGCCAGCGCGGGCGTGGACGGCGACCGGCGACGGCGTGTCTTCAGCGTGCGCTTCCTGGGTGACGACATGCGGCATGCACCGCGGCGCTGGAAGACGTCGCCGGACTTCCCCGGTCTGGCCGAACAACTGCCCGCGGGTGCGCCCATGGACCACCCGCTGTTCCCGCTGCTGGTGGGGAGCCCACCTTGATCCACGTCGTCCCCTTGGCTCAGTGCGCCGAACAGCCCTGGAAGAACGGCGGCGGCAGCACACGCGAACTGCTGACCTGGCCCGGCACACCGGACTGGACGCTGCGTCTCAGCGTTGCCCGCATAGACCGCGACGGCCCCTTCAGCGCCTACCCTGGCGTCAGCCGCTGGTTCACCGTGTTGAGCGGCGACGGTGTCGAACTGAGCTGGCAGGACAGCACGGCGCGGCTGTCACCAGAGAGCGCCCCGATGCACTTTGACGGCGCCAGCGCGCCCGGCTGCCGATTGCTGGGCGGTGCCACCGAAGACCTCAACCTGATGCTGCGCCAGGACCGTGCGCGTGGCAGCCTTCAACAGGCACAGCCCGAACACGCCTGGGACGCGCCGGCCGGCTGGCGCGGTCTCTACACCGCCGATGCCTGCACGCTGCAGGCAGAACAAACGCTGACGTTGCCCGCACACAGCCTGGCCTGGGACGACCAGGCCAGCGCAGGCGCCTGGCGTCTGCAAGCTGCAGGTCCAGTCCGCGCCTGGTGGATTGCCATGGAGCCCATTCCCACATGAGCCGCACCCTCTGGCGTCACGCACGAATGGCCACCTTTGCCGGCAAGGAGCCCTGGGGCTGGCTGGAACGCGGCGCAATCGTCACCGAGCATGACCGCATCGCCTGGGCCGGCCCGGAGGCCGCGCTGTCCCGCGATGCCGGCATCACGGTCGAACACGACCTGGAGGGCGCCCTGGTCACGCCAGGCCTCGTGGACTGCCACACCCACCTGGTCTACGGCGGCGACCGTGCGGCGGAGTTCGAACAGCGCCTGCATGGCGCCAGCTACGAAGAGATTGCACGCGCGGGCGGCGGCATCCGCAGCACCGTGTCGGCGACGAGAGCGGCCAGCGACGAGGCGCTGTTCCAGAGCGCCGCCGCGCGGGCCCGCACGCTGATGCGGGAAGGCGTCACAACGCTGGAGATCAAGTCCGGCTACGGCCTGTCGGAAGGCAATGAAGCGCGCTGCCTGGCCGTGGCGCGTCGCCTTGGGCGAGAGCTGCCGGTGACGGTGCGCACCACGTCGCTGGCCGCACACGCACTGCCATCGGACTACGCGGGCCGCGCTGACGACTACATCCGCGACGCCTGCAATTGGCTGCCAGCGCAGCACACGGCCGGCTTGGTCGATGCGGTGGACGCCTTCTGCGACACCATCGGCTTCACGCCCGCGCAGACCGAGCGCATCTTCCAGGCGGCGCAGGCCCTGGGCCTGCCGGTGAAGCTGCACGCCGAACAACTGAGCGACCAGCGCGGCGCCGCGTTGGCAGCGCGCTATGGCGCACTGAGTTGCGATCATCTGGAACACCTGTCGCCCGATGGCGTCGCGGCCATGAAATCCGCCGGCACGGTGGCCGTGCTGCTGCCCGGCGCCTACTACTTCCTGCGCGACACGAAACTGCCGCCGGTGCAGGCCTTGCGCGACGCCGGCGTGCCGATGGCGATTGCCACCGACCACAACCCGGGTTCGTCGCCTTGCCTCAGCCTGCTGCTGATGCTGAACATGGCCTGCACCCTGTTTCGCCTGACCCCCGAAGAGGCCTGGCGCGGCGTCACCGTGAACGCGGCCAGGGCGTTGGGCCTGCGGGACCGCGGGCAGTTGGCCACCGGCCAGCGCGCGGACTTTGTGGTGTGGGACGCCGAGCACCCCCGCGAACTGGCTTACCGTTTCGGCCACAACCCTTGTCAGCGCACCGTCTTCGGCGGAGTGGAACGGACCCTTTCATGAACGAGCCCCACCAACCCGTTTTCACCCTGCACCGCGGCGCGAGCCCGCTGGTCATCAGCTTCCCGCATGTGGGCACCGAGATCCCGGCCGACCTGCAGGCGCGCTACACCGAGCGTGCACGGCAGGTGGAAGACACGGACTGGTTCCTGGATCGCCTGTACGGCTTTGCCCGCGAGTTGGG
Organism: Betaproteobacteria bacterium; assembly: GCA_031411215.1. Taxonomy (GTDB): domain Bacteria; phylum Pseudomonadota; class Gammaproteobacteria; order Burkholderiales; family Burkholderiaceae_C; genus Rubrivivax. The sequence continues at coordinate 126 of JANOAM010000717.1, read as the reverse complement.
CGCGACGATGATCGTGCCGCGCTTCAGCCGCTACGTCATCGACCTCAACCGGTCCAGCAACAACACGCCCCTGTACCCGGGGCAGAACAACACCGAGCTGTGCCCGACGCGCCACTTCACCGGCGA
>JANOAM010000716.1:0-10705 GCA_031411215.1 Betaproteobacteria bacterium | reverse complement strand
AAAAGCGAAACCCCTCCAGCCGTTGCCAGTTGGAGGGGGCGGGCAGCCGGGGGCTGCCGGTTGGGGCTCCGGAGATAAGTGGTCCGGGGCTCCTGACGCGCAGAGACTGCGCCATCGGTTTTGCCTGCGAGCAGGCAGGCTCAATCTAGGCCTGTACGGGGTTCAGCGCAAGCTGGTTTTTCATCCATCAACACGTGCATCAACGCGGTTTGAGCAATCCGTCCACCAGGCCCTGCACACGCTGCTCCACGGCGGCGTCCATCTGGATGGTGCGGCCCCACTCCCGGGTGGTCTCGCCGGGCCACTTGTTGGTGGCGTCCAGGCCCATCTTGCCGCCCAGGCCGCTGGTCGGGCTGGCGAAGTCCAGGTAGTCGATGGGCGTCTGCTCCACCAGCGTGGTGTCGCGCACCGGGTCCATGCGCGTGGTGATGGCCCAGACCACTTCTTTCCAGTCGCGGATGTCCACATCGTCGTCAGTCACCACGATGAACTTGGTGTACATGAACTGGCGCAGGAAGCTCCACAGGCCGAACATCACGCGCTTGGCGTGACCCGGGTAGGCCTTCTTGATGGAGATGACGGCCAGCCGGTAGCTGCAGCCTTCGGGCGGCAGGTAGAAGTCCGTGATCTCCGGGAACTGCTTGCGCAGGATGGGCACGAAGACCTCGTTCAGCGCCACGCCCAGCACGGCGGGCTCGTCGGGCGGTTTGCCGGTGTAGGTGGAGTGGTAGATGGGGTCGCGCCGGTGCGTCAGGCGCGACAGCCGGAACACGGGGAACCAGTCCTGTTCGTTGTAGTAGCCGGTGTGGTCGCCGAAAGGGCCTTCCAGCGCGTGCAGGTAACCGCCCTTCTCCTTCAGCGGAATGCCCAGGTCGGACACACCTTCAAAACCGGCGGGGGCGGTGGGGATGTGACCTTCCAGCACGATTTCTGCGCTGGCCGGCACCTGCAGTTGCAGACCGCCTTCGCCAACGCCGCTGTTCACCACCTCCGTCCGGCTGCCACGCAGCAGACCGGCGAACTGGTATTCGGACAGACTGTCGGGCACCGGCGTCACGGCGCCCAGGATGGTGGCCGGGTCGGCGCCCAGTGCCACGGCCATCGGGAAGGGCTGGCCCGGTTTGGCGCGCGCAAAGTCGCGGAAATCCAGCGCGCCGCCGCGGTGGGCCAGCCAGCGCATGATGACTTCCCGCTTGCCGATCACCTGCTGCCTGTAGATGCCCAGGTTCTGCCGCGCCCGCGGCTGAGGCACCGACTGCGGACCGCGCGTGATGACCAGGCCCCAGGTGATGAGCGGGCCGGCGTCGCCCGGCCAGCAGGTCTGCACCGGCAACAGCGACAGGATGTCGATGTCGTCAGCTTCGATCATCACATCCTGGCACGCCGCCCGGCTCTTCACGGCGGGCTTCATGTCCCACAGCGCCTTGCCCATCTGCAGCAGCTTGCCGGCGTCCTTCAGGCCCTTGGGCGGCTCGGGTTCCTTCAGGTTGGCCAACAGGATGCCCACGTCCCGTAACTCGGAGACATCAGAAGCCCCCATGCCCAGGGCCACTCGTCTAGGGGTGCCGAACAGGTTGATCAGGCAGGGAATTTTGTAACCCTGGGGATTTATACAGAGTACGGCTGGCCCGCCGGATCGCAGGAGCTTGTCGCCGATGGCCGTCATTTCCAGGCGCGGCGACACCGGATCGGCGAGCTTTCGAAGCTCGCCTTGTGTTTCCAGTTGTTGAATGAAGTCCCGGAGGTCGCTGTACTTCATCGCTTTTTCGTCTCATAAGACGATTCCATATTCTTGACCAGGTATGTAGCGCTTCCTAGAATGCGCCCAAACCTGAATATTCAGGGTTAACCCGTGTCACTGACTGCCAACTGCAGCACACCGGGGTTCATCTCCCGCAGGAGTGAAGCCGCCCACCGAGGTGTTGCCCCCTGCAGACGATTATCACTGTCGGTCCTTCGGGGCTGGCAGACGAAGACAGGAGCAGATGCGATGACAGCCAGCCTCATGCTGCGCCGCGCGGGTAGCCATGCCGCGCGATCGCTTTCGGTGTTTGTCCGCGACGTGGGTCGCGGCATGCTGGAAGTCAGCCACAACACCCTGGCGCTGGTGGGCTTGGCCGCCTTGGCCGTGGGCATCTTTGCCGCCAGCCGCGCCGACGTGCGCCAGCAAGCGGAAGTCGTGGCCCTGGAATGGCTGCAAACGCGCCACGAAGCCCGCGAGCATGCTTCCGGCAACCTGCTGGCCGCCGTGGCCGAGCCCGAAGCCGTCAGCCGGGCCACGGCGACGGACCTGAAGACGCTGACACGCCAGCAGGCCTTGCTGGCGACCTGGATCTCCCGCCGTTACAAGGTGGCGGCTGAGCCGGTGGCCGCGCTGGTGCAGGAATCCTGGTCCATAGGGCAGCGCGCCGGGCTGGACCCGACGCTGATCCTGGCCATCATGGCCGTGGAGTCCAGCTTCAACCCCTTTGCCCAGAGCACGGTGGGCGCTCAGGGCTTGATGCAGGTGATGACACGTGTGCACGACGAGAAGTACGAAGCCTTCGGTGGCGTCCGTGCCGCCTTCGACCCCATCAGCAACCTGCGGGTGGGCGTTCAGGTGCTGAAGGAATGCATCGCCCGCGCCGGAAGCGTCCAGGAAGGCCTGCGCTTCTACGTGGGCGCCGCGCTGCAGGAAGGCGACAACGGTTACGCCACGCGTGTGATGCTGGAGCAGGCCCACATGCGCGCCGTGGCCGACGGCCGACAAGTACCCCTGAACGCACCTACCCAGGTCACGCAGCCGGTGCGTGCTGATGGCAATACCGTTGTGTCACCAGCCCCGGCGGCCTCTGCCACGGTGACTGGCGGCGAGCAACTGGCCATGCTGCGCTGAGCACGCAACCGGCCCCGGGACAGTACACTTCCGACCCTGCGCGACTGGCGATAAGGCAGGCCTCCCTGGCCGCCCGAGGTGGAAGACCACCGGGAAGCGCAGGCCGCCGGGTCCTCCCGGTGGTGTCAGCCGTTCGCCTGGGCAGCCCTCGACCGCTTGGCACCGTGCACCGGCTGTGCATGGACAACAAGCGGCCTTCGAAGGCCCTTCATTCTGAAGAGGACTGCCGCATGTTCGACCGCTCCACATCCACCATCGCCCAGGTCGACCCCGAGATATGGGCCGCCATCCAGGCCGAGAACCGCCGCCAGGAAGAGCACATCGAGCTCATCGCCAGCGAGAACTACACCTCGCCCGCCGTGATGGCCGCCCAGGGCTCGCAACTCACCAACAAGTACGCCGAGGGCTACCCCGGCAAGCGCTACTACGGTGGCTGCGAAAACGTCGACGTCGTCGAGACGCTGGCCATCGAACGCCTGAAGACACTCTTCGGCGCCAACTTCGCCAACGTGCAGCCCAACAGCGGCAGCCAGGCCAACCAGGCCGTTTTCTTCGGCTTGCTGCAGCCCGGCGACACCATCATGGGCATGAGCCTGTCCGAAGGCGGCCACCTGACCCATGGCATGCCGCTCAACATGAGCGGCAAGTGGTTCAAGGTCGTCAGCTACGGCCTAGACGCCAACGAAGCCATCGACTACGACGCGATGGAGCGCCTGGCGCACGAGACCAGGCCCAAACTGATCATCGCTGGCGCCAGTGCCTACAGCCTGCGCATCGATTTCGAACGCTTCGCCAAGGTCGCCAAGGCGATCGGCGCCTACTTCATGGTCGACATGGCGCACTACGCCGGCCTGATCGCGGCTGGCGTCTACCCCAACCCCGTGCCGCATGCCGACGTGGTCACCAGCACCACGCACAAGAGCCTGCGCGGCCCGCGCGGCGGCATCATCCTGATGAACGACGAGGCCATCGCCAAGAAGATCAACAGCGCCATCTTTCCCGGCATCCAGGGCGGGCCGTTGATGCATGTCATCGCCGGCAAGGCGGTGGCTTTTCAGGAGGCGCTGACGCCTGAATTCAAGACCTACCAGGCTCAAGTCGTGGCCAACGCCAAGGTGCTGGCCGACACGCTCATCGCCCGCGGCCTGCGCATCGTCAGCGGCGGCACCGAAAGCCACGTGATGCTGGTGGACCTGCGCCCCAAGGGCCTGACCGGCAAGGGAGCCGAAGCCATCCTGGGCGATGCCCACATGACCTGCAACAAGAACGGCATCCCCAACGACCCGCAGAAGCCCATGGTGACCAGCGGCATCCGCCTGGGCACCCCCGCCATGACCACACGCGGCTTCAAGGAAGAACAGGCGCGGCAGACGGCGCACCTGATCGCCGACGTGCTGGACAAGCCGCATGACGCCGACAACATCGCCGCCGTGCGAGCCAAGGTCGCGGCGCTGACGCGCGACTTCCCCGTGTACCGCTGACCGCCGCGGATGCGCTGCCCGTTCTGCGCCCACGAAGACACCCAGGTCGTCGAGACCCGCGAGTCCGACGAAGGGGACGTGGTGCGCCGGCGGCGGCGCTGCCTGGCCTGCGACAAGCGCTTCACTACCTACGAGCGCACCGAAATCGCCATGCCCGCGGTCGTCAAGAAAGACGGCACGCGGGTGGATTTCGACCCCGCCAAGCTGCGCGCCAGCATGTCGTTGGCGCTGCGCAAGCGGCCGGTGAGCGTGGAACAGGTGGACGCGGCCGTCGAACGCATCCAGGAAAAGCTGCTGACCAGCGGCGCCCGCGAACTGCCCAGTGCACGGCTGGGCGAACTGGTGATGCGCGAACTGAAACGCATCGACAAGGTCGCCTACGTGCGCTTTGCCAGCGTCTACCGCGAGTTCGAGGACGTGGACGCCTTCCGGCAGTTGATCCGCGACATCTGAAGCACTGAAGGCTCGGCACCCCCACCCGGGCCCCCCGCCCGGGGGTGCCGCCCGGGTGCCCTCCCCAGAGCCGTACTCCAGGCACACCCCCTGGGGACGCGCAAAGCGCAGGCGATTCCTACAGTGAACGGCATCCGATCACTGACCAGGAGCCGCCCCATGAACACCCGCCTGTCCCGCAGCCAGTCCCGTCGCCAAACCAGCCGGGGCCTCACCCTCGTCGAGTCGCTGGCCACGATGGCGACCCTGGTCATCGCTCTGGGCAGCGCGCTGCCCGGCCTGCAGGACGTGCGTGAGCGGCGTCATCTGGAAAGTGCCGCCGCACAGCTGTCCACCGACCTGCTGCACGCCCGCAGCCTGGCCGTGTCCAATGGCGTCAGCGTGCGCTTCAACATCCAGCGCGTTGCAGACGGCGCCTGCTATGTGGTGCACACCGGGGCGCATGGCGACTGCACCTGCACCGCGGTGGGCACCGCGCAGTGCACGGCCCGCGCGCAGCTGATGCGGGTCGTGGGCTACGGCCACGGGCAGCCGTTGCAGTTCAGCTCAAACTCGCGCGCCTTGACCTTCGACCCGCTGCGCGGCACCGTCACCCCCACCGCCACCATGACCGTGAGCACGCCCCGCGGGCAGGCGCTGCACCAGGTGGTGAACATCATGGGCCGCGTGCGCACCTGCTCGCCGGACGGCGCCGTGGTGGGTTACCCCGCATGCTGAGCCTCCCCCGACTTGAGGGCAGGCACGACCAACGGTATGCCGCAGCCGACAAGCGGCTTCGGCAGGGCTGGAACGCGCCCGAGCACGCCACCACAATCCCACCCATGGACACCCTGCGCACCGACCAGCCTGGCCCTCAACGACGCGCCCGCGGCTTCACGCTGATCGAGTTGATCATCGCCATGGTGATCGGTGCCATCCTGGTGGCACTTGCCCTGCCCAGCTTCTTGAGTTCGATGCGCAAGAGCCGCCGGTCCGAGGCCATGGCGGCGCTGACGTCCATGCAGCAGGAGCAGGAACGCTGGCGCAGCAACAACGCCTCGTACACGTCGTCGCTTACCGATCTGCGGCTCACCACACCCAGCAACCCAGGTCACTACTACGTGCTGACGATCGCCAACAACACCGCGACCGGCTACGAAGCAATCGCAGACGGCACGAGTTCTTCCCAGGCAGCAGACGGCAACTGCGCCAAATTGGCTGTGAAGGTCGACCGGGGCGCCATCACCTACGCAGGTTGCCAGAGTTGCGCGACCAATGCCCTGAGCTATGCCGCAACCAACATCTGCTGGTCCCGATGATGCGTCACTCGACCCACCGTTGCCGCCAGTCCGCCTTCACGCTGATCGAGGTGATGATCGTCATCGCCTTGGTGGCCATCGTGGTCAGTCTGGCCGGACCCAGCTTCCGCGAATACATCCTGATGCAGCGCCTGCGCGCCATCCAGTCTCAACTGGTGACGGACTACAACTTCGCACGCAGCGAAGCCGTGAGCCGTGGGGTTCCTGTTCAGTTCCGTTTCCAGAGCGGCTCAGGTCTCAGCTGTTATGTCATCTACTCGCGCAACGGCAACGATATCGCCACGACTTCGCCCTGCGACTGCACCTTGGCTGCGGGCTCGCGCTGCCCCACATCGTCCAGCGAGATCAAGACCATCGTCGCACCCTCCAGCGAAGGCGTTGAATTCTGGCTGAGCAGTGCCCAAGCGCTCATGCCCTTCTTGACCTTCAGCCCTCGCACCGGCGCGCCTGCCGGAGTTGTCACGCCGGAAATCTCCAACGAGTCTGTCTTTGACGTGGAAGCGCGGCTGACCGATGCGTCGCGCAGATTCAGGACCGGAATTTCGGCTGCCGGGCGGGTTTCGGTTTGCACGCCCAATGCGACCGTCGCAGGAACCCCGTCATGCTAGGCGCGGCGACACGATTCGGCGCCCATGGGCGTCGCGGCCAGCGCGGGCTGTCCATCGTCGAACTGATGGTCGGCGTGACCATCGGTCTTGTTGTCGTCGCGGCGGCAGCCACCATCATGACTGGGCAATTGGTGGAAAACCGGCGCTTGCTCATGGAAGCGCAGATCCAGCAGGACTTGCGGGCAGCTGCCAGCATCATCTCGCGCGACTTGCGGCGAATCAACTACCTCGCTGAAGTTCCCACGCTGTCCTATCCATCGAGTTTGGAGACGCTTGACACCGCAGTGCAGTCCGGTGCGTCTCTGTTGGCCCGAGAGAACACGCTGAACAACCGCCTGAACCCGTCGAGCGGCTCGACCACCAACCAGAAATTCTTCTACATCGCCTCCGAGAGCGGATTGATTTCGACCGACTTCGGCTATCGCCGGTCCACCACCAACGGCACCCCCACACTCAAGTCATCCCTCGGGGACCTGACGGATTCCAACACGGTGAACGTGACGGATTTCAACATCGAGGTGAGCCCTGTCGACCCTACAAACCCTACAGTGACGCTGCCCTGCCCCAAGACCTGCCCCGCAAGTGCAGCGACAGCAACTTCCTGCTGGCCGAAGGTCCAGGTGCGCTACGCCAAATTCACCATCAAGGCGGAAGGCAAGGGCATCAACTCCAACATCAAGCGGCAGATCAGCGGCAAGGTGCGCTTGCGCAATGACTATGTCCAGTTCGACTCCGCGACCTCGCTGGTCTGCCCAACATGATGAGCAACCGCATGGGCTATTCACCGCGTTCCGGGCAGCGCGGTGTGGCCACGCTGATCGTGGTCCTGGTTCTGTTCTTCGTCGTGTCGATGGTGGCGGCCTACACCAACCGCAACCTGATATTCGAGCAACGCACGGCTTCCAACGAACTGAGGTCGGTGCAGGCGATGGAAACTGCGGAAGCAGGCCTTGAATGGGCCATGTCCACGCTCAACCTGGGCAGAGTCACGGACACGTGCGTCCCCAGCACCAGCGCCTCGGACCTGCCATTCCGGCAGCGCTACCTCAACACCGACAGCAAGGGCCGCATCACACCCAGGGGCCCCGTGGACGCCAGCAACGGCGCCGGTCTTTCGTCGGCAGCCTGCGTGTTGAACGCCACCCGTACGGGGTGGGATTGTTCCTGCCCAGCGATCACGGCCACGGCCGCCGGCACAGGCGCAGTGAGCGCGCCAACGGCAGCGGGGCAGTGGCCGGCCTTCAGTGTTCGGTTCCTGCGGGTGGGCGGATCGGACAACCCCGTCGTTGCTCCACCAGCCACACCCCAGCAGTCAGGCGTCATCAAAGTCCAGGTAGTGGCCTGCACCCGTGCGGGCGTCACATCGACCGACCCGTGCCTCAATTTCTCGGGGCAGGGCGATATGGGGGAAGGCCGTGCCGTCGTGTCAAGCTTGCTGACGCTGACCGGTGGAGCGTCCAGCCCGCCGCAGGCGGCGCTGACGGCGCGCGACACCATCGCTGTTTTGATGAGCGGCGGCGGCTTCTCGGCGATCAATGCCATCGCGGGCGGCAGCGGCGTGACGGTGCATTCGGGGGGCACCATCAGTGGCTACAGCCAACTCGTCAGCCAGCCCGGCAGCCCGGGATCTGCATCCCTTATTGAAAGTGACCTGGAGTTCTTGCTCCCCGCGGTCACGGTCACGGTCGCCGGGGTCCCGGTCACCAAAACCCAGCGAGACCGCATGTTCGCCGCGGTGTTCAACATGTGGCCCCTCACCTTCGAGCAACAGCAGGCTGCGACGGCATTTCCTTCCGGCTCCCTGACCGTCAGCCAGCTGGCGGAGCGCAATCCCTGGCGGCCGATCTGGGTCAGTGGGGATCTGGCCGTTGCGGCCGACATCGGCACGGCGGCCAATCCGGTGCTCATGGTCGTCAATGGCAAGCTGACTTTTACCAACGCCGCCGCAAAAGTCTACGGGCTGGTCTATATCCGTCTTCCCGACGGGTCGGACACCCGCTATCCCGCCGGGCCAGACTTCTGGGACACCAGCGGCGCCGGCCAAATCGTCGGGGCGGCTGTCTCCGACAACAAAATCGAAGGCAATGGCACCACCAGCTACATCTACGACCCCGCCGTGATGAATCTCCTGCGCTGGAACACCGGCAGCTTCGTCCGTGTGCCTGGCTCATGGAAGGACTTCCAATGACCGCGCGTGGAAAACGGCAGCGCGGCGTCTCGCTGGTGGAGGCGCTGGTAGCCATGGCCGTCATGGCCGTCGGCCTGCTCGGCGTGGTGGGTATGCAGGCCACGCTGCGCACCAACGCAGACGTGTCGCGCCAGCGGTCCGAGGCCGTGCGCCTGGCGCAGGCCGAGATCGAACGCTTGCGTGGTTTCATGCTGCTGGACGGCGCTGCGTCTGGTGAGCTGGACTTTGCGGACATTGCGAGCACCACCACGCCCGACGTCTTCACGCCGGGCAGCACCTTTGTCGCGAACGCGATCTTTCGGCGCAGCGTCACGGTGACTGCGGTACCGAGCAACGGCCCGCAGATGAAGACTGTCAAGGTTGAGGTGAAGTGGTGGGACCGGCGCGCCGACAGCACCGATATCAACGACACCAATGCGCAGAGCATCGTGCTGCAAACATCGGTTGCCAAGCAGCCCCCCGAACTGGGCGCAGGCCTGGGCATTCCCACGACGCGCTCGGCCACGCAACGGCCCAGGCGCCGCAATATTGCCATCCCGCGCGCAGCAGTGGACTCGTCCGGTGGCACCACCAGCACCTACACGCCAGCTGGTGGCGGCGGTGTGGCCTGGGTGTTCAATAACGACAGCGCGATGATCACGCGCATTGGCACAAAAACAGTCTCAGCCGTCTATATCAGCGGCTACCTGCGCTTTGCCACCGGCACCAGCCCGCCGCCGACCGCAGCGGAATCGGAAGCGCCACCTGACAACGGCATGGACGGGGGGCAACTCATCGTCCCCGCTGGCGGTGGTTTCGACGGCGCCGGCGTGACCCTGGACCCGACCGCTGCTGCTGGCGGGATCGAAGTACGGACAACGCTGCCAGTGCTGTATGGCACCGACTTCACGGGCGGCTGCGTCGTCAGCTTACCCTTCACTTCGGGCGGCCAGACCTACCAGGCTTTCGATTGCGCTGTGCCCACGCAAGGCACGGGCCTCGGCGGCCCCTTTGAGGCGTCCTGGACGGGTAGCCTGCACGTCAAGCCGCGACCAGGCCTCGCGGAAACGGGCAGCCCTGCCAGCAACGACAACGCCGCCACCCATTACCGCGTCTGCCGCTACACGCCCTACCCCGGCACGAGCACGCTGAATGCGGCGCACCCAGCGAGCTACACCGGCTTGGCGGGCGCGTTGAACAACCAGAACTACCTGCTCATCCGTGCCGGCAATGGCTCAGGCGCGGCGTTCACCTGCCCCGTCGATGACGGCACCATCACTCCCCAGGTGGACAGCAATACCGCCTATTAGGCCCATGCCTGGCCACCGCCCACCCTGGGCACAATGGCCGCCGTGACGGCCGCAGCACCTCTCTCTGACCTGGACCAGCAACGCCTGCGCGACGCGCTGGCCCTGGCCGAGAGCGTCTTCGGCCTCACCGAACCCAACCCACGTGTCGGCTGCGTCGTCGGCCATGCAGACGGCACGGTGCTGGGCCGCGGCGCCACGCAGCAACCGGGCGGCCCGCATGCCGAGGTGATGGCGCTGCGCGACGCGGCGGCGGCCGGCCACTCGGTCGAAGGTGCCACCGCCTGGGTCACGCTGGAGCCCTGCGCGCACCACGGCCGCACGCCGCCCTGCTGCGATGCCCTGGTCGCCGCAGGTTTCGCCCGCGTCGTGGTCGCTGCCGGCGACCCTTTTCCGCAGGTCAACGGCCAAGGCATCGCACGCCTGCGGGCCGCGGGCATCCGTGTCGACCTGGCCGATGGCGACCTGGCCCAGGCCGCACACGACATCAACGTCGGCTTCTTTTCGCGCGTGCAG
>JANOAM010000715.1:0-8970 GCA_031411215.1 Betaproteobacteria bacterium | reverse complement strand
CAGGCCGCGGGCCTTCAGGTAGTCGATGGCACGCGGACTGGCCTTCAGCTGCGTTCGGTAGAAGTCCGCGGCCTTGGCTAAAACCTCGGACAACGACAGCCGGCGCTGCCGCAGTGTGTCGCGCCGTTCGCGTTCTTCGGGGCTGACCTGCTCTTCGGGCACGCTCATGCCCACACCACCGGCCAGATCACGCACGGCCTCGATGAAGCTCAGGCCCAGGTGCTCCATCAGGAACTTGATCGCATCGCCGCTGGCGCCGCAGCCAAAGCAGTAATAGAACTGCTTGGCGGGTGTGACCGAAAAGCTCGGCGACTTCTCGCCATGGAAGGGGCACAGGCCCATGAAGTTGGCGCCACCGCGCTTCAACTCCACGTGGCGGCTGACGACGTCGACGATGTCCACGCGTTGCAGCAGCTCCTGCAGGAAGCCGGGCGGGATCACACTCCGCGCCGGCCGACGCCGGGGTCGATGTTGGGTGTGGCCATGGGCGCGACAGGCGGCCCCGCCGGCGCAATGGCGAACATGCCCTTGTAGTCCCGCACCCACTTGGCCACCAGTGATGAAGGCATGGGCGCCGCGATGCCCGTGCCCTGGCCGATGGTGCAACCCATATCCAGCAGCGTGCGCGCCTGCGCAGGGCTCTCAACACCTTCGGCCACCACCATGCAGCCGAAGGTGCCGGCCAGGCCGATCACACCTTCCACGATGGCGCGGTCCTGCGAGTCGTCCAGCATGTTGTGTACAAAGCTGCGGTCGATTTTCAGCACGTCCACCGGCAGGCGCTTCAGGTAGGTCAGTGTCGAATAGCCAGTGCCGAAGTCGTCCAGCGCGAACTTGACACCGATGGCGCGGCAGCGCACCAGCAGTTGCGATGTGGCATCGATGTCGGCGTGCGCGGCCGTTTCCAGCATTTCGATTTCCAGGTGCGTGGCCAACGGTTCGGTGTGGCGGGCCAGCAGTTCCGACAGGCGCAGCGCGAAGTCCGGCTCCTGCAGGTGGCGGGCGGAGACATTGACGCTGACGCTGAAGTCCAGCCCGTCGCGCCGCCACGACGACAAGTGGTCCAAGGCCTGCGCGATGACCCAGTCGCCAACACGCGACGACAGCCCCGTGTTTTCGATCAGCGGCAGGAACTGCATGGGCGCCACCAGGCCCTGCACTGGGTGTTCCCAGCGCAGCAGCGCCTCGAAGCCGTGCACGCGGCCGGTGCGCATGTCCACCTTGGGCTGGTAGTAGAGGACAAATTCCTGCTGGTCCAGCGCCTCCTGGATGCGGCCAATGGCCAGCGCACGCTCTTCGGTGCGGCGGCGGTGTTCGGGGTCGAAGAACAGGTAGCCGTTGCGGCCGCTCTGCTTGGCGCCGTACATGGCGTGGTCGGCGTGGCGCAGCAAGGTGTCGGCGTCGCTGCGGTCTATCGGGTAGACCGTGGCGCCCATGCTGGACGTCACCTGCACGGGGTCCTGCGCGGGGTCTATGACATAGGGCTGGCTGACCACACGCAACACCCGTTCGACGGCCAGGCGCGCTTCTTCCAGCGTGCCGGCGCGCAGCAGCAGCACGAACTCGTCACCGCCCAGGCGCGCGGCGGAATCGGTCCAGTGTTCGCGGCTGCGCAGGGCGCTGCGCAGGCGGCCGGCCAGTTCGGCCAGCAGGCGGTCGCCCGCCGCGTGGCCAAACTTGTCGTTGACGGGCTTGAAGCGGTCCAGGTCCAGGTAGCAGACGACCAGCAGGTAGCCGTCGCGGTCGGCGGCGCGCATGGCGTCGTCCAGCAGCTCCGACAGCCGTGCGCGGTTGGGCAGGCGGGTCAGTTCGTCGAAGTGGGCCTGGCGTTCCAGCTGCTCGCGCTGCAATTGCTGCTGCGTGATGTCGCTGATCACCAGCACGTGGTAGCGCAGGTCCTTGGTCGGCCCGTACACCGTGCTGATGGTGGCTTGCAGGGTGCACAGCTCGCCATTGCGGCGGCGTTCCAGCAACTCGCCGCGCCAACTGCCCTGGTCGCGCAGACCGCCCCACATGGACGCACGCTGTTGCCGCGCCACGGGGTCGGCCGGCGTGGGGCGCAGCAGCGAAGGCACGGTGCCCAGCAGTTCGTCACGCGGCACACCCAGGATCTGCGAATAGGCCGGGTTCACGTCCAGCGCGCGCAGGTCGGCGTCGGTGATCAGCAGGCCTTCGTGCAAGTGTTGAAACAGGCTCACCGACATCAATTGCTGTTCCTGGGCGCGGCGCTTGGCGTGCACGTCGGCCAGCGTGGCCAGCAGGCGCACCGGGTGGCCGGACAAGTCGCGCTCGATCACCAGCAGCGTGGCTTCCAGCCAGGTCCAGTCGGTGCCAAGCGGCATGCGCAGTTCCAGCTGACGGCGGCCGTCTTCGCCCAGCGTCAAGGCGGCAATGGCATCGGCCAGTTGCTCGCGGTCTTCGGGGTGCACCTGTTGCTGCCAGGCGGCGGGCGTCCAGTGCCGGTCGTGAAAGCCGGTCAGCGTGCGCCAGGCGGCGGATGCAAAGCCGCCGTCGCGCATCAGATGCCAGTCGGCCACACCCAGGCGGGATCCGTCCAGCGCCCATTCCCAGCGTTGCGCGCGGCTGCGCCAGTCCGCCGTGGCCGCGTGGGACACCAGCAGCAGGACCAACGAAGAGCCTACCCAGGCCGCCAGCGCCGCCGCCACGCTGCCGCCGGCCAGCCAGAACGACAGTCCTTTGGCGGCCGAACCCGCCACCAGCAGCGAAGCCGCGAGCAGCGCGGACGCGGCCAGCGCCAGGTGACCACGCAGCACCAGCACCACCACCAGCACGTGCGGCGCAAACAGGGCCAGCGCACCGACCGGTGAACGTGAAGACGGCGACACCCACAGCAACCACAGCGTCAGTGCCACGGCGCCTACACCGAACGCGGTGGACTTCCAGGCCGTACCGGGTTGCAGCGCGCTCACGACACCGTGGTCCAACGCCAGCACGGCCACGGCCGTGCACAGCATGCCCAGGCCCAGCACGCACCAACCCACGGTGAAAGCTTCCCAGGGCGCCAGCGAGGTGGTGACGGTGACCCACGTGGCGACCGCCAGCGCGGCCGGCAAGGCCGCGCCGCCGATGACGGCCAGGGCCAGGATGGCCACATCGCCCGGCCTTTCAAAGCGGGCGTCGAAATCCATGCGCCGCATGACGGTGTGCGCCAAAGCCGGTGCCAGCACCACCACGCCGCAGCCCAGCAACGCGGCCCCCAGCCCCATGCCGGAGCCCAGCAGCGCAGCCAGCGTGCCCACCGCCACGCCCACCAGCACCATGGGGCCCCAGCGCCAGTGCGCGGCCAGCGCCAAGCCGGCGGGCAGCGCCAGCGCGCTCCAGGGTGCCAGAGCAAGGCTCAGTGTGCCGGCATAGGACAGCACCAGCGCGGCCAGGCCCACCGACAGGATGCTCAGGGCTGTGCCCGCCGCGCCGTTCAGCGCAGCGAAGCGCTCTCGCAGCAGGGGGCTGTCAGCCGGGCCGGTCAAGGGGTGTCCGCGGTGGGGCTGCAGCGGTTACAGCGCGAAGTCGGACAGCGGCTTGCCGGTGGCCAGTGCGGCCTTCAGCCAGTTGGGCTGCAAGCCGCGGCCAGCCCAGGTTTGCCCGGTGGCCGGGTCGCGGAACTTGGGCGTCGCCTTGGCGGCCGGGGTGCGCGCTGCGGGGCCGGACCGGCCGCTGATGTCGGCCAGGTCCAGGCCGTATTGCGACATCAGCTGGCGGATCTGCGCGATGGCGTCGGCACGTTCGGCGTGCCGCGTCTCGGCAATCTGGCGTTCCAGGTCGGCCTTCTGGGCCAGCAGTTCACTCAGGGTAGCCATGCGTGTCCTCGGTGCTCTTGTGGTCTTGTGTGCGGGTGTTCAGGCCGCGGGCGGGGGTACATAACCCGCGGGTTTGTCGCCACCGTCGCCAAAGAAGAACTGCTCCATCTGGCGCGCCAGGTACTGCCGGGCGCGTGCGTCGGCCAGGTTCAAGCGGTTCTCGTTGACCAGCATCGTCTGGTGCTTCTTCCAGAGATCAAACGCTTCCTTGCTGACGTTGTCATAGATGCGCTTGCCCAGTTCACCGGGGTAGGGCGAAAAGCCCAGGCCTTCGGCTTCCTTCTTCAGGTGCACACATTGAACCATTCGTGCCATGTCTTGGACCTCTTCGCTTTTGGCTGCAATCAGGTGAGTTTCTTGACCAGGACCTGCGAACGCCGGTCCCAGTTGTACTTGCGCTTGCGGGCTTCGGGCAGCCACTCCGGGTCCACCTGCGCAAAGCCGCGCTTGATGAACCAGTGCATGGTGCGTGTGGTTAGCACGAAGATGCTGTCCAGGCCGGCGGCGCGGGCGCGCTGCTCCACACGCTTGAGCAGCCGGTCACCGTCGCCCTGTCCCTGCGCCAGCGGGCTGACCGTGAGTGCGGCCATCTCGGCGGTGCGCGCTTCCGGGTAGGGGTAGAGCGCGGCGCAGCCGAAGATGATGCCGTCGTGTTCGACCACGCTGTAGTTGTCGATGTCGCGTTCGATCTCGTGGCGGTCGCGGCGCACCAGGGTGCCGTCTTTTTCGAAAGGCTCGATCAGCTGCAGGATGCCGCCCACGTCGTCGGACATCGCCTCGCGCAGGCTTTCCAGCTTTTCGTCCACCACCATGGTGCCCACGCCGTCGTGGGTGAAGACCTCCAGCAGCAGCGCGCCGTCGGTGGCAAAGGGCAGGATGTGTGAACGCTCCACGCCGCCTTCGCAGGCCTTCACGCAGTGCTGCAGGTAGAAGGCCGGGTCGGTCGGTGCTGAGGGTGCGGGCAGGGCAGCCAGCAGCCGTTTGGCCTCGGCCAGGGACAGTTCGGTGTCGATGGCGCTGTCGGAGTCTTCGCCGCCCTTTGCCAGGCCTTCTCGGATGCCAGGCACTTCGCCGACGAACACCAGCTTGTCGGCCTGCAGGGCAATGGCGGTTGACGTGGCTACATCTTCCATGCTCAGGTTGAAGGCTTCACCAGTGGGCGAGAAGCCGAACGGGCTGAGCAGCACGACGGCGCCGCTCTCAATGGCCATTTGGATGGCGCCGGAATCCACACGGCGGACCAAGCCGCTGTGCTGGAAGTCCACGCCATCCACGATGCCCACGGGTCGTGCTGTGAGGAAATTGCCCGAAACCACCCGCACCGTGCTGTTGGCCATGGGCGTGTTGGGCAGGCCCTGGCTGAAGGCGGCTTCGATCTCGAAGCGCAGCTGGCCGGCGGCTTCCTGGGCGGCGTCCAGCGCCACCGCGTCGGTCACGCGCGTGCCCTTGTGGAAGCGCGAGACATGCCCCTTGGCGGCCAGCTGTTCCGTCACCTGCGGGCGGAAGCCGTGCACCAGCACCAACTTCAGGCCCATGGCCTGCAGGATGGACAGGTCTTGTACGAAGGCGTTCAGCTTGCCGGCGGCACTGGCCTCGCCCGCCAGGCCGACCACGAAGGTCTTGCCGCGGTAGGCGTGGATATAGGGCGCCACGGCACGGAACCAGGGCACGAAGGTGTGGGGGAAAACGAGGCTCATTCCAGGGGGTCGACAGCTGCTGGCATTGTGCCGCAGCATGCTGCCTCCGAGCCTGCCAACCCCTCAATGAAGGAGGTCCCCATGGATGTGTACAAGACCCACGGTGCGTTCAGCTGGAGCGAGCTGACCACCACCGACCCCGCCGCCGCCACCGAGTTCTACGGTCAGCTGTTCGGCTGGACCGTGCAGACCATGCCCATGGGCGGCGAGCCCTACCGCGTGGTGAAGGTGGGGGAGACTTCGGTCGCCGGCATCATGGGCACGCCACCTGGCGCGCCACCCATGCCGCCCAGCTGGGGCTGCTACGTCACTGTCAGCAACGTGGAAGAGGTGCTGGCCCGCTGCGCGCAACTGGGTGGCAAGACCCTGGTGCCGGCCATGGACGTGCCTGGTGTCGGCCGCATGGCCGTGCTGCAGGACCCGCAGGGTGCGGTGCTGAGCGTGATGGCCTATTCCATGTGAGTTTGCGGCTGAGCACGCGGGCGCGGACATAATCCGCGCCCCGTGAGTGAACCCCGCGGCGCGCCTGCAAGGCCCGCCCAACCCGTCCCGCCCATCACCTACCCCGAATCGCTGCCGGTCTCTGCCCGGCGCGAGGAGATTTCGCGTGCGCTGCGCGACCACCCGGTGATCATCGTCTGCGGTGAAACGGGCTCTGGCAAGACCACGCAGCTGCCCAAGATTGCGCTGGAACTGGGCCGCGGCCTGGGTGCGGGCGGCAAGGGCCTCATAGGCCACACGCAGCCGCGGCGCATCGCGGCCAGCAGCGTGGCCAAGCGCATTGCGCAGGAACTGAACTCGCCGCTGGGTGACGTGGTGGGCTACAAGGTCCGCTTCCAGGATCGATTGCAGCCGGGCGCCAGCGTCAAGCTGATGACCGACGGCATCCTGCTGGCCGAAAGCGAGCGTGACCCGCTGCTGAAGGCTTACGACACCATCATCATCGACGAGGCCCACGAGCGCAGCCTCAACATCGATTTCCTGCTGGGCTACCTGAAGGACGTGCTGGCCCGGCGCAGCGACCTCAAGGTGGTGGTGACCTCGGCCACCATCGACGCCGACCGTTTCGCGCAACACTTCGCCAGCCGCCACGGTCCGGCGCCCGTAATCACGGTGTCGGGGCGCCTGTTCCCGGTGGACGTGCGCTGGCGGCCGTTTGAAGAGAGCCGCGACCGCGGGCTCAACGATGCCATTGCCGACGGTGTCGACGAGCTGTGGGCCGGTGGCGCCCGTGGCGACATCCTCGTCTTCCTGCCCGGCGAACGCGAAATCCGCGAAGCCGCCGACCACCTGCGCAAGCACCTGGCCAGCACGCTTCGTGGCGGGCCGCAGCCCGAGATCCTGCCGCTGTTCGCGCGCCTGTCCCAGGCCGAGCAGGACCGTGTCTTCGAAGCGGGCAACGGCCGCCGCATCGTGCTGGCCACCAACGTGGCCGAGACCTCGCTCACGGTGCCCGGCATCCGCTTCGTTATCGACAGCGGCCTGGCGCGTGTCAAGCGCTACAGCTTCCGCAACAAGGTGGAACAGCTGCAGGTGGAGCCGATCAGCCAGGCCGCGGCGCAGCAGCGGTCGGGCCGCTGCGGGCGCGTCGCCGACGGCATCTGCATACGCCTGTACGACGAACCAGGCTTCGCAGCGCGGCCGCGCTTCACCGACCCCGAGATCCTGCGCAGCAGCCTGGCCGGCGTGATCCTGCGCATGAAGTCGCTGCACCTGGGCACGGTGGAGGACTTCCCCTTTGTCGAGGCGCCGCCCAAGAAGGCGATTGCCGACGGCTACGCACTGTTGGCCGAACTGGGTGCCGTGGACGACGACAACGAGCTGACGCCGATCGGCCGCGAACTGGCACGGCTGCCGCTGGACCCGCGTGTGGGACGCATGATCCTGGAAGCACGCGACCGCCAGGCGCTGAGCGAGGTGCTGATCATCGCGTCGGCACTCAGCGGCCAGGACGCACGCGACCGGCCCGTCGAGCAGGCGCAGACCGCCGACCAGCGGCACAAGCCCTTCGACGACGAGCGCTCGGAATTCATGGGCACGCTCAAGCTCTGGAACTGGGTGGAAGAGGGCCGCGGCCGCCACGGCCACGCAGCGCAGAAGACCGAGCAGGTCGACACACACAAGCTCACCAACCGCCAGCAGGAACAGCGGCTGCGCGAGTCTTTCATCAGCCCGCGCAAGGTGCGGGAGTGGCGGGACATCCACTCGCAACTGCACACCGTGGTGGCCGAGCAAGGCTGGCGGCTAAACGCGTCACCCGCGACCTATGAGCAGATCCACCTGTCGCTGATAGCCGGCCTCTTGGGCAACCTGGGCTGCAAGAGCGACGACGAGGACTGGTACCTGGGCGCGCGCGGCATCAAGTTCTGGCGCCACCCAGGCGCGCACCTCAGCAAGAAGCCGGGGCGCTGGCTCATTGCGGCCGAACTGGTGGACACCACACGCCTGTTCGGCCGGGGCCTGGCGGCCATCGAGCCGCAGTGGATCCCCGCCATGGCCGGCCACCTGCTGAAGAAGCAGTTGCTGGAGCCGCACTGGGAGAAGAAGGCAGCCGAGGTGGTGGCGCTGGAACGGGCCACGCTGTATGGCATCGTCGTCTACAACAACCGGCGCGTGAACTTCGGCAACGTGGACCCGGTGGCCGCGCGGCAGATGTTCATCCGCGAAGCCTTGGTGGAAGGCGAATGGGACACACGGCTGCCCTTCCTGGCCCACAACCAGAAGCTGATCGCCCAGGTGCAGGACCTGGAGCACAAGGCGCGCCGCCAAGACGTGCTGGTGGACGACGACCTGATCCAGGCCTTCTATGAACAGCAAGTGCCGCAAGACGTGTGCAGCGGTGCCACGCTGGAACGCTGGTACCGCGACGAGGTGAAGAAGCAGCCCAAGCTGCTGCACCTGACACGCGAAGAGCTGATGCGGCACGAGGCTGCAGGCATCACCACCAGCGCCTTCCCCAAGACGTTGCGGCTGGGCGGCATCGACTGTGCAGCGACCTACCTGCACGAGCCCGGCGACACCAAGGACGGCATCACCGTCACCGTGCCCATCTACGCGCTGAACCAGGTCAGCGACGAGCGTTGCGAATGGCTGGTGCCCGGCATGCTGCACGCCAAGGTACTGGCCTTGTGCAAGACGCTGCACCAGCGGCCGCGGTCACGTCTGGTGCCGCTGCCCGACTACGCGGCCGAGTTCTGCGAGCTGACGCCCTTTGCTCAGGGCGGCTTCATGGACGCCTTGTTGAAAGCCGTGCGCGACCGCACGCAACTGGCCGTGCAGCGCAACGACTTCAAGCTGGAACAGCTGCCGCCCCACCTGTTCATGAACTTCCGCGTGGTGGACGAACACGGCCGGCAACTGGGCGCGGGCCGTGACCTGGCCAGCCTGAAGGCAGAGCTGGGCACGCAGGCACGGTCGGCGTTCCAGGCATTGGCGGCGCTCAAGCTGCCGGCCGT
>JANOAM010000714.1:0-2453 GCA_031411215.1 Betaproteobacteria bacterium | reverse complement strand
GGCCTGGAGATTCCGCTGGTCATGCGCATCCTGAAGCGTCACTTCAGCCAGCGCTGGGCGCTGCGTGAACTGGTCAGTGAGGTGCTGACCTTCGACTACCTGGGCGCGCTGGTGGTGGCCGTCGCGTTCCCGCTGCTCTTCGTACCGCACCTGGGGCTGGTGCGCACGGGTGTGTTCTTCGGCCTGCTGAATGCGGCGGTGGCGGTGTGGGCGCTCTTTGTTTTCCGCTCCGACCTGCGGCGCTTTGGCGCGCATGCCGCAGCCTGTGCGGGCGTGGTCATCGTGCTGTGCGGTGCCATGCTGGCCGCAGACCACCTCACCACCTGGGCCGAGGACCGCTTCTACGGGGAAGACATCATCCTGCGCGAAAGCAGTGACTACCAGCGTGTGGTGGTGACGGCCAGTTCGGCCGGCGTGCGGCTGTTTCTGAATGGCAACCTGCAGTTCCATTCGCGCGACGAATACCGCTACCACGAAGGCCTGGTCCACCCTGCCATGGCCGCGCACGGTGCACCCAAGCGCGTGTTGGTGCTGGGCGGTGGCGACGGCCTGGCGGTGCGTGAGGTGCTGCGCTACCCGGGTGTGGAGCAGGTGACGCTGGTGGAACTGGACCCGCACATGACACGTTTGTTCAGCACACACCCGCTGCTCACGGTGCTGAACCGCGGCGCGCTGGCGGACCCGCGTGTGAAGCTGGTGCACGCCGACGCGTTCACCTGGCTGGAAGGGCAGCAGGGCACGTTCGATGTCGTCGTCATCGACTTCCCGGACCCCACCAACTTCAACCTGGGCAAGCTCTACACCACCAGCTTCTACCAGCGTGTGGACCAGGTGCTGTCGGCGGGTGGCTGGCTGGTGGTGCAGACCACCAGCCCGCTGGTGGCGCGCAAGAGTTTCTGGACCGTGGCCGCCACGCTGGAAGCCGTGGGTCTGACCACCACGCCGTACCACGTGATGGTGCCCAGCTTCGGCGAGTGGGGTTTCATCATCGCCGGCCGCCGGCCCTGGCAGCCGCCCAGAACCTTGCCCGAAGGCCTGCGCTTCCTCACCGTGGACGGCATGGCGCCGCTGCTGCAGTTCCCGCCCGACATGGCGCGCGTGGCGGCCGAACCCAACCGGCTGAGCAACCAGGTGCTGGTCAGCACCTTTGAAGACGAATGGGGCAAGGTCCAACGCTGACGCGGCGTGGGCTGCTGGCTGCGGCGGGGCTGACGGCTGCAGCTTGCAGCCCGCGTGACGCGCCACTGCCGCCCGCTGCGTGGCTGGGCGCCAGCGCTGCACGAGGTCACCGCCTGCGCAGCGCGGACACGCTGCCTGCGCCCACGGTGCAACGCCGCGCCACCGTGCTGGTGGTCGGCGGCGGTATCGCCGGCCTGGCCGCCGCGCGCGGCTTCGTCCAACAAGGCGTGGATGACGTGGCGCTGCTGGAGCTGGAAGACGGTGCTGGTGGCAACAGCCGCGGTGCGCAGCTGGGTGGCATGGCCTGCCCGCTGGGTGCGCACTACCTGCCCTTGCCTTCACCAGCGTCGCACGAGGTGACTGACTGGCTGCATGAGATCGGCCTGCTGCGCCAGCACCTGGGCCGCACGGTGGCCGACGAGCGCCACCTGTGCCACAGCCCGCAGGAGCGGCTGTTCATCGACGGTGCCTGGGCCGACGGCCTGCTGCCGCCCGCCGACCGGGCATCGGCCACGGCCGCGCAGTACAGCCGTTTTGCACAGGCCGTGCGCGATGAACAGCGCGCAGAACTTCGCACCAACCCGCAGCGCTTTGCGCTGCCCGCCCACCGCAGCCGCTGGGACGCTGGCCTGGCCGCGCTGGACGCGCAGACCTTCGCGCAGTGGTTGTCCACAAAAGGCTTCAGTGACGAGCGCCTGCGTTGGTACCTGGACTACTGCTGCCGCGACGACTACGGCGCCGGCATGGACAGCGTGTCGGCCTGGGCCGGCATCCACTACTTCGCCAGCCGCCATGGTTTCCACGCGCCGGGTGAAGGCAGCGGCGAGCGTGAAGGTGTGTTCACCTGGCCCGAAGGCAACGCCTGGTTGGTGAAGCGGCTGGCCGAAGCGCTGGCCGGCCGCATCCACACAGGCCGCACGGTGCTGCGGGTCACCGAACAGCGGCACGGTGTGCAGGTGCTGGCGTGGAACGAAACCACGTCGCAGGCCGAACGGTGGGACACCCAGCGTGTGGTGCTGGCCACACCGTTGTTCGTGTCTGCGCGCCTGCTGGCCGACCCGCCCGATGCACTGCGCCAGGCCGCGGCGCTGCTGCAACACGCACCCTGGCTTGTCGCCAATGTGCACCTAGACGCGCCTCTGCTGGACCGGCCTGGCGCCCCGCCCAGCTGGGACAACGTGCGTTACGGCAGCACGGCCCTGGGCTATGTGGACGCCATGCACCAGAGCCTGCGCCCGCATGCCGGGCCCACGGTGCTGACGGCCTACTGGGCG
>JANOAM010000713.1:0-4618 GCA_031411215.1 Betaproteobacteria bacterium | reverse complement strand
TGGGTGTCGTCGGCGTACGCCGCTATGTCGTAGACGTCCTCGTCGGTCGGTGCGATGTTCCAGTCACCCAACAGAGCGGTCGGCTCCGCGAGCCACCCTCGGGCGCACGTGCGCAGAGCGGCCAACCACAGCAGCATGTAGTGGTAGTGCTTGCTCAGCGACCATGCCTACGGCCTGAGCCGCCGCCGCGTGACGGTGTCGACCTCCGGCGTGGTGCCCATGATCGACCGCCTGCGCTTGGACTGCCCGGTAGCGCTGGCCGTGTCGCTGCATGCACCAGACGACACCCTGCGGACCTCTCTGGTGCCGCTGAACCGCAAGTACCCTATTGCGGAACTGATGGAGTCTTGCCTGCGCTACCTGGACGCCGCGCCGCGCGACTTCATCACCTTCGAGTACTGCATGCTCGACGGCGTGAACGACACGCCCGAACAGGCCGTCGCCTTGGTGCAACTGGTGAAGAACCGCGTGCCCTGCAAGCTGAACCTGATCCCCTTCAACCCGTTCCCGGCATCGGGTCTCAAGCGCTCGCCGCGCGAGCGGGTGTTGGCCTTTGCCAAGGTGCTGCAGGACGCCGGCATCGTCACCACCGTGCGCAAGACCCGTGGTGACGACATCGACGCCGCCTGCGGCCAGCTGGCCGGCGAAGTGCAGGACCGCACCAATGCCCGCGAACGGCTGGCGCGTCGCCGCGTGATCGGCATCCAGCCTGTTCCTGTTGTGCGATTCACGACCGAGGACGCACCATGATCCGGACCACCCTGGCTTTCCTCATCGCAGTCGTGCTGGCGGGCTGTGTCGCCGCACCGGCGAGCAACAACGAACCGCCGCGTGAACCCCGCCAGGCCGCGGACAACGCCAACCCGGAGAGGCTGGCCCGCGCAAGGCTGGAACTGGCGGGCCTGTATCTGGGCCAGGGCCAGTACGCCACGGCGCTGGAAGAGACGCGGGTGGCGCTCAATGCCAAGCCCGACATGCCCGAGGCCTACAGCCTGCGCGGCCTGATCTACGCGGCCATGGGCGACCTGCGCTTGGCCGAAGAAGCCTTCCAGCGCGCGCTGCAACTGTTCCCGGCCGACGGCAACACCATGCACAACTACGCGTGGTTCCTGTGCCAGCAGCGCCGCTTCACCGAAGCCGACGCGCTGTTCATCAAGACCATGGCCCAGCCTCAGTACCGCGAACTGCCGCGTACGCTGCTGGCCCAGGGCACCTGCCAGGCCAGGGCCGACCGCTGGGCCGACGCGGAACGCACGCTGTCACGCGCTTTCGAGTTCAGCCCGTCCAACCCGACGGTGGCTTTCACCTTGTCAGAAATCCTGCTCCACCGCGGCGAACTGGAACGCGCGCGCTTTTACGTGCGCCGTGTCAATTCCGTGCCGGAACAGGTCACGGCACAGAGCCTGTGGCTGGCCGCTCGTGTGGAGCGCCGCATGGGTAATTTCGACGTCCTGCAGGAACTCGGCCGCCAGATGCGCGAACGTTTCCCGCAGGCCCCCGAGACCATTCAGTTCGAGCGCGGACGATTTGATGACTGAAGCTTCCCAGGAGCCCTCCAGCCCGGGTGCGCTGCTGCGCGCCGCGCGCGAGAAGCAGGGCCTGCACATTGCGGCATTGGCCGCGGCCATCAAAGTGTCGCCGCGCAAGCTGGACGCGCTGGAAAACGACCGCTGGGCCGAACTGCCCGACGCCACCTTCACGCGCGCCTTGGCGCAGACCGTGTGCCGCACGCTGAAGGTCGACCCGCGCCCGGTGCTGGACAAGCTGCCTGCCGCGGCGCCCGTGATGCTGGAAGCGCAGGACGCCGGCCTGAACACGCCGTTTCGGGACCGCCCGGGCCGCGAGGAACCGGGCCTGGCGCTGTCTGCGGTCAAGCCCATGATCCTGGGCGCGGCCGTGTTGATGGCCGCGGCCGTGGTGATCTACCTGCTGCCGGTGGACCTGCTGCAACGCCGACCGTCTGCGGCCGCGTCGGCGCCGACCAGCGCGGCGCAGCCTGCGTCCGCGGCTTCGGCTGCTCAGGCGGCTGATGCCGCCTTGGCGTCCGCATCGGGCGCGGCGGCCATGGCGCCGGCCTTCATGCCGGATGCGGCCTCGGCCGCTGCTGCGGGTGAGCCCGTGTTCGTCGCGCCGCCGCCAGTGGCATCGGCGCCCGTGGCGACTGCCCCGGCCGTGCCGGCGCCGCAGGTGGTTGCGGCGGCGCCCGTGGCCACGGCGCGACCACCTGCCGCACCGGCGGCCAGTCTGGTGCAGGTGCGCACCACCCAGTCGTCGTGGGTGGAGGTCCGTGACGCCAAAGGCAACACCTTGCTGTCGCGCGTCGTGACCGCGGGCGAAAGCGTTGGCCTGGACGGTGCGCTGCCCATCCGGCTGACCATTGGCAATGCGGCCGCCACGCAGCTGGCCTTCAAAGGCCAGCCGGTCGACCTGGCGCCACGCACCCGCGACAATGTGGCGCGGGTGGAACTGCAGTAGAGAACCTACAAGAACTGCGGCAACCATCGCGCACCCAGACGCTGCTTGCCCGGACATAGCCATGAACGCACCTGAAGAGTTCGACCCCATTGAGGCCGCAGCACCCGCCGCCCGCCGCTCGCGCCAGGCGCGAGTGGCCTGGGGCGACCATGTCGTGACCGTCGGCGGTGACGCGCCAGTGCGGGTGCAGTCCATGACCAACACCGACACGGTGGACGCGGTGGGTACCGCCATCCAGGTCAAGGAACTGGCGTTGGCCGGATCTGAACTGGTGCGCATCACCGTCAACACGCCCGAAGCCGCCGAGGCCGTGCCCTACATCCGCGAACAGCTGGACCGCATGGGCGTGGACGTGCCGCTGATCGGCGACTTCCACTACAACGGCCACCGCCTGCTCACCGACTTTCCGGCCATGGCCGCGGCGCTGTCCAAGTACCGCATCAACCCCGGCAACGTGGGCAAGGGCGACAAGAAGGACCGCCAGTTCGCGCAGATGATCGAAGCCGCGGTCAAGTTCGACAAGGTGGTGCGCATCGGCGTCAACTGGGGCAGTCTGGACCAGGAACTGCTGGCCGAGCTGATGGACCAGAACGCGCGCCGCGCCCAGCCACGCGATGCGAAGCAGGTGATGTACCAGGCGCTGGTGCAGTCCGCGCTGAGCTCGGCTGACTACGCACGCGAGCTGGGCCTGAACCCCGACAACATCATCATCAGCTGCAAGGTCAGCGGCGTGCAGGACCTGATCTCGGTCTACCGCGCGCTGGCCCGCCGCTGCGACTACGCGCTGCATCTGGGCCTGACCGAAGCCGGCATGGCCACCAAGGGCACAGTGGCCAGCAGCACGGCGCTGGGCATCTTGCTGCAGGAGGGCATCGGCGACACCATCCGGGTGAGCCTGACGCCGCAGCCGGGTGAAGCACGTACGCAGGAAGTCGTCATCGCGGCCGAGATCCTGCAAAGCCTGGGTCTGCGCGCTTTCAACCCCAGCGTCACGGCCTGCCCGGGCTGCGGCCGTACCACCAGCACCACCTTCCAGGAACTGGCCAAGCAGATCGACGATTTCCTGCGCGCGCAGATGCCGGTGTGGAAGGCCAAGTACCCGGGCGTTGAGACCATGAAAGTCGCGGTGATGGGCTGCATCGTCAACGGCCCGGGCGAGAGCAAACACGCCGACATAGGCATCAGCCTGCCGGGCACCGGTGAAGCGCCGGCCGCACCGGTGTTCATTGACGGCGAGAAGGCCATGACGCTGCGCGGCGAAGGCATTGCGCAGGAATTCCACAAGATCGTCGAGAGCTACATCGAGCGAAGGTTCGCGAGCCCCCAAGCTCGCTAGCGCTCGCTACCCCCCTGGGGCCTTGAGAGAGGCCACTTCGTGGCCTCGGGGCCGTCCGCCAACGGCCCGGCAAAGCCGGTTCCGTGGCGGGAAGCTTGATCCAACTCACCAGACATGGCCGACAAACTGACTGCCGTCAAAGGCATGAACGACATCCTGCCGGGCAGCGTCCCGCGCAAGGAGCGCCTGCCTGACTCCGCGCTGTGGCGCTGGTTCGAAGACACCGTGGCTTCCGTGATGGGCCGCCATGGCTACCAGCACCTGTTGACGCCCATCGTCGAACCCACGTCGCTGTTCGTGCGCGGCATCGGCGAAGCCACGGACATCGTCGAAAAAGAGATGTACTCCTGGCGTGACGCGATGAACGGTGACGCGCTGACGCTGCGTCCGGAAATCACCGCCGGCATCGTGCGTGCGATGGTCGAGCACAACGCCCTCTACAACGGGCCGCTGCGTGTCTGGTCCATAGGCCCGGTGTTTCGCCACGAGCGTCCTCAGAAGGGCCGCTACCGACAGTTCTACCAACTGGACGTGGAAGCCCTGGGCTTTGCGGGTCCGGACGTGGATGCGGAACTGATCCTCATGGTGCGCCGCCTATGGGAAGAGCTGGGCTTGGTGGTCGGCCAGCACGTGCGGCTGGAGCTGAACAGCCTGGGCCAGCCGGCTGAGCGTGCCGCGCACCGCGCAGCCCTGGTGACCTACTTCGAGGCGCACGCGGACCAACTGGACGAAGACTCACGGCGCCGGCTGACGACGAACCCGTTGCGCATCCTGGATTCCAAGAACCCCGCTATGCAGGCGCTGGTG
>JANOAM010000712.1:0-1855 GCA_031411215.1 Betaproteobacteria bacterium | reverse complement strand
CACCGGCACCGGCCTGGTTGTTGACGATGAACGTGCCGCCCAGCTTTTCCTGCAGCTTGGGGCCCAGGGTGCGGGCGATCATGTCCGTGGAACCGCCGGGCGGGAACGGCACCAGCAGGGACACCGGTTTGTTGGGCCAGGCCTGGGCGTACGCAGCCGGAGCGGTGAACAGGACGGTGAGCAGGGCAGCGGCCAGGGCCGCCAGCGTGGTGGTCAAGCGCTTCATGAGTTTGTCTCCGGAGTGCAGTGCGTTATTGGGGGCCGAGCTTGGAGATCAGCGAACCGAGCTGGTCCACTTCGGTGGGCTTCAAGTCAGACAGTGGCGGGCGCACGGGGCCGGCCGTGTGGCCCACCAGCGTGGCACCGGCCTTCACGATGGACACGGCATAACCTTCACCTTGGTTGCGCAGCGTGATGTAGGGCAGGAAGAAATCGCGGATCAGGCGGTTGCAGGTGGCGCTGTCGCCGGCCGCATGTGCGCTGTAGAACTCCATGGCCGTGCGTGGCATGAAATTGAAGACCGCCGACGAATACACGGGGCAGCCCATGGCCTGGTAAGCGCCCGCGAACAGTTCAGCGGTGGGCAAGCCGCCCAGGTAAGCGAAGCGGTCGCCCAGGGTCTGGCGGATGGCGACGAACTTCTCGATGTCGCCCACGCCGTCTTTGAAGCCGATGAGGTTGGGGCAACGCTGCGCCAGTTGCAGCAGTGAAGCCGGTGTCAAACGGCAGGCGCCGCGGTTGTAGACGATGACGCCGAACTGGACGCTCTTGCACACGGCTTCCACGTGGGCGACCAAACCTTCCTGGGACGCTTCCGTCAGGTAGTGCGGCAGCAGCAGCACACCTTGTGCGCCCAGGCGTTCGGCTTCTTGCGCGTACTGGATGGCCAAGGTGGTGCCGCCTCCCGCACCCGCAATGATGGGCATGCGGCCACGGCAGGTGGCTATGGCGGTCTTGACGACCTGGCTGAACTCCTGCGGCTCCAGCGAGAAGAACTCACCCGTGCCACCGGCCGCGAACAGCGCCGTGGCGCCGTAGGGCATGAGCCATTCCAGGCGGTCGGCGTAGGGCTTGGGGGCGAAGCGCAGTTGCGCGTCAAAGTCGGTCAGTGGGAAGGACAGCAGGCCGCTGGAAATGATGGTCTTGAGTTCTTGCGGGGTGGTCATGGCGTGGGGTTGTGAGAGCGGGCGGAAGAGCGGCAGGCGCGCGGTAGCGCTACCAGGTGGCGCCGAAATGGTAGCGCTACCCCCTTGAAATCGCAAGCGCCCAGGACTCAAGGTAAACCCTGATCAGGTGCTTTGTCGCTCGATGATCGAGAAGCCGATGTCGACGACCCGGTGCTCCACCGTGCGGCCTTCGGCGCGGTCGACGATGAACTGCGCGGCCTGGCGTCCGATGGCCGCGCCCTTGATGTGCACGGTGGTCAGGGAAGGCGACAGGTCGCTGGCGAATTCCAGGTCGCCAAAGCCGACCACCGCGAGGTCGTCCGGCACGGCCACGCCGCGCACGCGCGCCTCGGTCAGCACACCCAGCGCCAGCAGGTCCGAACTGCAGAACACGGCGTCGATCTTCGGGTCGGCAGCCAGCAACTGGGCCAGTGCCGCGCGGCCGCTCTTGAGTGTGGTGGGCGCGGGCACCATCACGGCCTGCACGTCCGGCAGGTTCAGCGCCAGTGCGGCAGCCCGGAAGGCTGCAAGGCGGCGTTTGGCGCGTTCGTCGTCGCCCGCCACCACGGCAAAGCGGCGGCGGCCGCGGTCGTGCAGGAACTGGCCACCGAGCGCCCCACTTCCAGGTGCGAAAAGCCGACCAGCATGTCGATGGGCGTGGGCGTCAGGTCCCATGTCTCGACCACGGG